>NZ_JHZZ01000001.1:0-303214 GCF_000687935.1 Polaribacter sp. Hel_I_88
TAGTGAGGAGTAGATTTTTTGACACGGATTTCAAGGATTTTTAATGATAATTGTGGATAAGATTCTTGCAGAATGACAAATTTTGTGGAAAATTAAATATACTCATAAAGTTTGTCACGCTGAAAGCGTCTCACATAAAGTTGATTACATATAATTTTTAGTAATTATATGTAATCGAAAAATTACAAAAATGGGTGGGATTCTTTCAGAATGACAAATTGTATGGAGAATTTTTTGGATAACTTAACGAGTTCTCGACTGCGTTCGAACAAATTATCATTCCAATTTTGAAATGTTTACTTCCTAACAGTTCCAGAAAAATGATTCACTTTTGGATTGATAGGATTTCCTGAAGAACGCCTAAAACTCGAAATTTGTCCTGTGTGCCAAATGGCATCTGCTATAGGACCATTTATTATGTAAAAAAATGGAATGCTAACTTCTCCATCTTTTTTTACTGATAATTCTGATAGATCTTTAGTTGCTAAAATCTTATTTCTTAAAGCTTCTATATTTAGTAAGGTTTGAGTTCTCATTTCAAAAAAACTCATTTGTTCTTTTTCTTTTGCTTGTTTAAAATCAGTATTTGTTAATCGCAACATTGTTGCAGATAAATCGTAAATATGTTCGATTGTTTTTAATGATGTTCTTCCTTTTCCTGCTGGTTGATATTCTAAATCTTTTTCAGTTAAGCCTTCTGATGCCCAATAATACCTAAAACCCAATCCATCAATTATTCTTGCAACTGTGGTTTGTGCAGTATAATTTTCTTCCATTGTTGGAATTTCATAATATGGTAGTTGATTTTGTGCGTTCAAATTAAAGATGGTTGTTAGAATGATTATAAAAATATATTTTTTCATCGATTTGAATTTTGATAAAAATAAGTAAAAAGACCTAAAAATTGGATGTTAATTACTTTTTAAACCTTTTTAAATATAGAATTACTTTGTTTAAAAATTGTTTTGAAAGCTGGCAAACAAGTTTAGCCCAGATTGAAGCCTTTGTTTGAGCTCTTTTTTTATGCTAAACTAGATTCAGTACTGTTCGCTGAAATAAAATTTGTTCTAAATATGAAAAGATGCAGAAATAAATTCAGCATAAAAAAAAGCGAGTGCTGAAAGCTGGAAATAGCTCCTAAAAAACAAAATCCAAAACATTTAAGTGCTTTGGATTTTGATATTATTGTTGAATAATAATTAGATTTTTAAGTTACAATTACTGATATAAAATCAGGATTAGTTCAACTAACAATTTTTAATGCACTGCTTTGCTGCTTTTAAAAATTGAGTTTCACTAATAATACGTAAATCTACGAACTTTTGCAATGTGTTTTGCCAAACGCATTACTTGATGAGAATATCCATATTCATTATCATACCAGATATATAAAACAACATTTTCGCCATCTGTAATGGTTGCTTTGCTATCAAAAATTGAAGGCGCTGTTGAGCCAATAATATCAGATGAAACCAACTCATTATCTAAAGAATATTTAATTTGCTCTACCAAATCGCCTTCTAAAGCATGTTGTTTTAAAATTGCGTTGATAACATCTTTAGTAACAGGTCTTCTTAATTGTAAATTTAAAATTGCTAAAGAACCATTTGGCACAGGAACTCGAATTGCGTTGGATGTTAATTTACCTGCCAAAACTGGAATTGCTTTTGCAACTGCACTTCCTGCTCCAGTTTCTGTAATTACCATATTTAATGCTGCAGCTCTACCTCTTCTGTACTTGCTGTGCATATTATCCACCAAATTTTGATCGTTTGTATAGGCGTGAATGGTTTCTAAATGTCCTTTTTTAATCCCAAAATTATCTTCCAAAACTTTTAAAACTGGCGTAATTGCATTGGTTGTACAAGAAGCTGCTGAAAAAATATCAATTTTATCAGGATCGTTTTGTTTGTGATTTACACCATGTACAATATTAGGAACTCCTTTTGCTGGTGCCGTTATTAAAACTTTACTTGCGCCTTTTGCTTTTAAGTGTCTTGCCAAAGCAACATCATCTCTAAAAGCACCAGTATTATCAATAATTAAAGCATCATTAATGCCATATTCTGTATAATCAATCTCTTCTGGATTGTTGGCAGAAATCATAAAAACGGTTGTTCCGTTTATAATTAAAGCATTATTTTCAAGGTCTGTTTGTACAGTTCCTAAAAAATCTCTGTGCACAGAATCTACACTTAATAAAGAGGCTCTTTTGTCTAAAACTGTTTGTGTAATTTCGCCACGAGTTACAATGGCTCTTAATCTTAATTGAGAACCTTTGCCCATTTTAGACATTAATTCTCTTGCTAACAAACGTCCAATTCTACCAAAACCATATAAAACAACATCTTTAGGTGTAATATTTTTTGCTTCAGTTGCGTTTTTTAATTTCTTTTGGATAAAAGCAACTTTGTCTTCACAGCCTTTTGGATGCAAATAACATTCGTAAGCTAGTTTACCAATATCTAATTTTGATGAAGGCAAATCTACTTGTTGAATTGCTTTTGCAATACTCAAAGCATCTTGAATGGTAATTGGTTTGTTTACAAATTCTCTTGAATACTCAATTAAATTTAAAACCTCACTGGCTCTTTTATCGATAAGCGGATTTCTAAACATAACCAGCTCAATAGATTTATCATACCATAAATCATTTACAATATTAATAAATTCTACGGTTGCTTTTCTAGTTTCTGTTTGTAGGTTAACTTCTTTTTCGTAATCTAAAGTTGATGACATAGCTGTGTAACTAATTTAAAGTTTGTGCAAAAGTATTTCTTTTTTTGAAAATACGAAATCGATTTCGTGAAAAATTTTAACATAAAAAAATCCCGATTGTTAAATCGAGATTTTTCTTTTATTCCAAAATGCTTTTATCTTATTGCATATCTTTCAGTTTCGCCTTTTAAATTGATTACTTCAAGATATAAAGGAATTCCTGCGTTGATATTTGTGTTTTCTATAGCAGCAATTGCATCAGCAGCATTCTTGACAGGTTTTTTATTAACTTCTGTAATTATAAATCCTTTTTCAACTCCATAATAAGCAAGTGTTCTATTAATATTATCAATAATTTTTGCACCACCTTTTAAATTGTGTTTTTTTAATTCTTTATCGGTTAAATCTTTTAAAGAAAGCCCTAAACTTTTAGATATAAAGGTACTTTTTTTGTTTAAAACAATTGTTTTTGAGATTAACTCTCCATCTCTTTCAATCACAACATCTAAATTATCTCCTGGTCTTTTTGAAGTTAATTGTCCTTTTAATTCAGAAAATTTAGAGATTTTCACATTATTTACTTCTTTAATAATATCACCAGATTTTAATTGAGAATTATTTGCGCCTTCTTCATAAAAAACTTCACCAACTTTTACACCATCTTCTTTAAATTGCGGATCAATAGAAATTCCTAAAATAGCTTCTTGCACAACTCCAAACTCAAGTAAATCATCTACTATTTTTTTTGCAATGTTAGATGGTACTGCAAAAGAATACCCAATAAAAGAACCAGTTTTAGATGAAATTGCTGTGTTAATTCCCACCAATTCTCCTCTTGTATTTACCAAAGCTCCTCCACTATTTCCTGGGTTTACAGCTGCATCCGTTTGTATAAAAGATTCAATATTTCCATTTCCTTCTAAATCTCTTCCTTTTGCACTTACAATTCCTGCAGTTACTGTACTTGTTAAGTTATAAGGATTCCCCACAGCTAAAACCCATTCGCCAATTTTAATATTGTCCGAATTTGCAAAAGGTGTGTAAGGCAAATCTTCATCTGCATTAATTTTTAGCAAAGCAATATCATTGTTTTTATCAGCTCCTATAATTTCTGCTTCGTATTTCTTATTATTATTTAATGTAATTTCGATATTATTGGCATTGTCAATTACATGATTATTGGTTACAATATAGCCATCAGCTGAAATAATAACACCACTTCCTGTACCAACTTGCTCAAATTTTCTAATACCATTTCCATTTCCATAAAACAATTCTGCCCATGGATTTGATTGTGTTCTAATTGCAGTATTTTTTACGTGAACTACAGAATGAACCGTATTTTCTGCAGCCAAAGTAAAATCTATTGAAGCTGCATTTATAGCACTTGAATTTGCATTAAATGCAGGGTTGTAATTTGTTTTTATGATTGATGATGAATCTTGTTGCATTGTTTGCACAACAACATTTTCATCGATAAACATTTTGTAGCCTCCTAGAGTAATTGCTCCTCCAAGAATCGCCATTCCTAATAAACTAAAAAATTTTTTCATAATTATAATTTTGATTTAAGTAAATATACGTTTTTAACATTTTTAAAAAATCTGTTTAACTTGCTTTTAACGCTATTTAACCAGCTTTTAACAGACTTTTTTTCTTAATGAAATCAGTATCTTTGTTTTATGAATTTATCGTTTTATAAATATCAAGGAACAGGAAATGATTTCGTTATGATTGATAACAGAACAAAAATCTTTCCAAAAAAAGAAATTAACAAAATTTTACAAATTTCTGACAGACATTTTGGCATTGGTGCAGATGGCATTATTTTAATCGAAACTGATGAAAAGTTCGATTTTAAGATGATTTATTTTAATGCTGATGGAAGCCAAACCTTTTGTGGAAATGGGGCAAGATGTGCAGTTGCTTTCGCAAAACATTTAAATATCATTCAAGATAAAACAACTTTTTTAGCGGTTGATGGTGAGCATTTTGCAGAAATAAAAGATGACATTATTTCTCTTCAAATGATTAATGTTGATGACATAAAAGTGAATGAAAATTCCGTTTTTATGCACACAGGTACTCAACATCATGTAGAATTGGTTGAGGATTTAAATGATTATCCTGTTTTTGAGAACGGAAAAAAAATAAGAAATTCCTACGTTTTTCCTGGAAGCAATGTAAATTTTGTACAACAATTAAATGACACTACTTTTAGAGTAAGAACTTACGAAAAAGGAGTTGAAGATGAAACATTAGCTTGTGGAACTGGTGTTACAGCTGTTGCAATTGCCATGCACAAAACCAACAAAACAAAAAGCAATACTATTTCTTTACCTGTAGAAGGTGGAAATTTAGCAGTTTCTTTTGATGAAAAAAACGGTATTTATACAAACGTATTTTTAAAGGGCCCAGCAAAATTTGTTTTTAAAGGCGAAATTGAGATATAGATGAAAACACTTAAAGGTAAAAACCTAAATTTAAGAGCCATTGAACCAGAAGACCTCAATTTTTTACATACTATAGAAAATAATGAAATCTTTTGGGAAGTAAGCCATACACAAGCTCCTTTTTCTAGATATGTTTTAAAACAATATTTAGAAAATGCCCATTTAGATATTTATGAAACAAAACAGCTACGCCTAATTATCGAAGATGTTTTCGATAAAAAACAAGTGGGCATGATTGATTTATTCGATTTTAATCCACAACATCAGAGAGCTGGAGTTGGTATTTTAATTCATCCTTATTTTCAAAATAGAGGTTTTGCTGCAGAAGCATTATCACTTTTAATTAACTACGCATTCTCTTATTTAAATTTACACCAATTATACGCAAACATAACTCCAGATAATATTAAAAGTATTTCCTTATTCGAAAAACATAATTTTACCAAAATTGGTATCAAAAAAGACTGGCTTTTATCCAAAGGAAAATATAAAGATGAAATTTTATTTCAGTTGATAAAAGTGTAGCTTTGCATTTCTTATAAAAATAAACACACATTGAGCAAAAAAATAATTTACTTATTAGGATTCTTTTTAATCCTTGGTGGAATTTTAGGATACAATTATTATCAAAAAATATTTGGAGAAGCAATAACTAAAGATTTAGAACTTTTTGTTTTTTCTACTGATAGTTTAGTAGATGTAAAAGAAAAAATTGCTGATTATTCAAAAAACCCTAATACATTTCTTTGGGTTGCCGCTAAAAAAAGTTTTTCGAAACCTAAAACTGGTCGTTATTTGTTAAAAGAAGGCATGTCTAATAACGATGTTGTAAATATGTTACGAAGTGGAAATCAAACTGCATTGAGTGTTTCTTTTAACAATCAAACTACCTTAGAAAAATTTGCTAGTAGAATTGCAGAACAATTGGAAATAGATTCTATATCAATTATAAACTCATTTACAGACAAAAGTTTTTTAGATGAAAATGAATTGACAAAAAAATCTGCCTTACAAATATGTATTCCTAATAGTTACCAATTTTATTGGACAGTTTCTGCTGATGATTTTAGAGATAAATTACTTAAAGAATACAATCGTTTTTGGACAGCTGATAGAATTGCCAAAGCAAAAGCATTAAACTTAACTAAAAGCGGTGTTATTACTTTAGCATCCATTGTGCAAATGGAGACTGCAAAAAAATCTGAAAGACCAATTGTAGCTGGTTTATATTTAAACAGACTACAAAATGGCTGGCCTTTGCAAGCAGATCCAACCATAATATATGCTATTAAGGACGTTAAAGGGCAAGATTATATTGTAAAAAGAGTTTTAAAAGTAGATTTAGAAATTAATTCTCCTTATAATACATACATAAATAGAGGTTTGCCTCCTTCTTTAATTGCTATGCCTGATATTTCTTCGATAGACGCTGTTTTAAATGCTAAAGACCATGATTATTTTTACATGTGTGCAGACATTGAAAAGATTGGTTATCACAAATTTGCAAAAACTTTGGCTCAACATAACGCAAATGCTGCCAAATACCAAAATTGGCTAAACAAAAACGGTGTAAAAAGGTAAATCTACATTCTCAACATTCTCAAAAAAAAGCATTTTTTTTAAATATTTAATAAAGGGAAACGTTATAGTTCGCCAATTAAAGTAAAAAACAAACCTTTTAACAGCATTATATATAATTTCGACGAAATTAAATGATTGATTGTCAGGCGCTTTAAAATAAAGCCTAGATTTGCAGCTGTAAAACAGTAAGATTCATATGATCAAAAAGTTTTTATTTTTAGTAGTTTTTGCATTCGTTTTAATAAGCGCAACTACTGCAAACAAAAGAAAAGATTTAGAGAAAGTAGTTGTACAACCTGTTAACATAGATTACAACATACCTTATTTACAGAAAAACTTTGTAGGTTTTAAAGAGGCAGTAGCATTTAAAGAGTCTCAAGGAAGTTATACAGTTGTAAACACTTTAGGGTATTTAGGTAAGTATCAATTTGGTAGCACTACTTTAGAGCGATTCGACATTCATAATACAGAGGCTTTTTTAAAAAATCCTGAATTGCAAGAAAAAGCTTTTGTTGCTTTATGTAAGGTAAATAAGTGGATTTTAAGAAGAGACATTAAACGTTCTGTTGGCAAAACAATTAACGGTGTTAAAATTACAGAATCTGGTATTTTAGCAGCTGCACACTTAAGTGGAGCAGGAAACGTAAAAAAATTCTTAAGAAGTGGAGGAAGTCAGCGTTTCTCTGATGCTTATGGAGCTTCAATTCAGTCTTATATGAAGAGTTTTGCTGATTATGATGTTTCTAATATTATTGCTGATAGAAAAGCAAAGGTTTAACTTCCCATTATTTCTGAATAATAAAAATAGCTGGTTTTTTATGTAAATCAGGCTGTTGATATTTCCAATCTTGCAAAGACATCGTTTTAATATATTCTGATGGTAAAGTAATATCTGCAGCAATACATAAATTTGTATTAGGAGATAATATCGCTTTTAAATCTGCCAACATTTTATCATTTCTATAAGGTGTTTCTATAAAAATTTGCGATTGTCCTTTGTCTAAAGAAATTCTTTCTAAATCTTTAATCGCTCTTTTTCTATCGCCTTTATCAATTGGCAAATAACCATTAAAAGCAAAGTTTTGTCCATTCATTCCAGAAGCCATCATTGCCATTAAAATAGAACTTGGCCCAACCAAAGGCACCACTTGAACATTTTGCAGATGTGCCAATTTTACAATACTTGCTCCAGGATCTGCAATTGCAGGAACTCCAGCTTCAGACAATAAACCAACATTAACTCCTTGTGCACAAACATCTAAATAACGTTGCGTTTCTTCTTCTACAGCATATTTATCTAACAATTTTAAAGTTAAAGAAGGCTGTGATTTTTTAGGAGCAATACTTTTAATAAATCTTCTTGCAGATTTTTCGTTTTCAACAATATAATAATCTATTTGCTCTATTACTTTTTTTATGGATAAAGGCATTACTTCCAAAGGTTCTGTATCACCCAAAGTTGTTGGAATCAAATAGAGTTTACCAATCATTTTTGTTGTTTTTATATTGATGTTACGAATTTACTTAAATTAATTGAATTGCCCTTGACAAGGATTTTATAGCTTTTAATTGACATATCTATTATAATCTATAAAGTCAATTTATTTGCGATAATTTCACAAGCTTCATCTAACATTTTATATACGTTTTCAAAACCTTGATTTCCTCCATAATAAGGATCTGGAACTGACGCGTTTTTATCAGCATCAACTTCATTTAAAATTAACTGCACTTTCTCTTCATCGTCAGTATTTCTGGCCAACATTAAAATATTTTGAAAATTACTCTCATCCATCGCATAAATTAAATCGAATTTATCAAAATCTTTAACCGTGAATTTTCTTGCTCTTTGGTTGGTAATATCTATTCCGTATTTTTTGGCTACTTCAATAGAGCGTTCATCTGGTAAATTACCAACATGATAGGCAGCAGTTCCTGCAGAATCTACAAAAACTTTACTTGTAGTTACTTTCGATTTTAAAATACCCTCTGCCAATGGAGATCTGCAAATATTACCCAAACAAACCATTAAAACTTTTTTCATCAATACTATTTAAAATTAAATAATAAAAAGACATCCAACTTTATAAAAAGCTAGATGATAAAACCATAAAATGATGGAAATTTGAGATTCTAAAAAGTTAACTTTTTAGTTAAATCATCAACATATTTTTTGAATTGCTTATCAGTTTCTGTCAAGTTATCTACGGTTTTACAAGCATGTAAAACTGTTGCATGATCTCTTTGCCCAATCTGATTCCCAATACTTGCTAACGAAGTTTTTGTTAACCTTTTGGCAAAATACATTGCTAATTGACGAGCCTGAACAATATGCCTTTTACGCGTTTTAGATTGTAACGTAGCAACATCCATATCAAAATACTTAGAAACTTCTTTCTGAATATAATCGATTGAAACTTCCTTTTTAGTGTTTTTTACAAACTTATCTACAATTTGTTTTGCTAGTTCTAAAGAAAATTCTTTTCTATTAAACGAAGCTTGTGCAATCATAGAAATTAAAACGCCTTCCAATTCACGAACGTTCGATTTTATGTTTTTAGCAACATATTCTACAATATCATCTGGCATTTCAACTCCATCTCTGTACAATTTATTTTGTAAGATAGATATTCTAGTTTCGTAATCTGGTGCTTGCAGTTCTGCTGATAATCCCCATTTAAAACGAGATAATAAACGTTGTTCAATATCTTGCATGTCTACAGGTGCTTTATCCGAAGTTAAAATAACCTGTTTCCCATTTTGATGTAAATGGTTAAAAATATGGAAAAACACATCTTGTGTTCCTGCTTTTCCTGATAAAAATTGAACATCATCAATCAATAAAACATCAATCATTTGATAAAAATGAATAAAATCGTTTCTTGTATTCGATTTTACTGAATCAATAAATTGCTGTGTAAATTTTTCTGATGAAATATATAAAACTGTTTTATCTGGATATTTATCTTTAATATCAACCCCAATTGCATGTGCTAAATGAGTTTTCCCTAAACCTACTCCACCATAAATTAAAAGCGGATTAAAAGAAGTTCCTCCAGGTTTGTTGGCAACTGCCATTCCTGCAGAACGTGCTAATCTGTTAGAATCGCCTTCTATAAAATTAGCAAAACTATAATTTGGGTTTAATTGAGATTCTATTTTAACTTTCTGTAAACCAGGAATAATAAAAGGATTTCTTAATTCTCTTTTATTAGATTCTAAAGGTGCAGTTACTCTTTGAGGCTTTAAAGGATCTCTATTTGAACTTGGAATTTTTACAGTTTGTGGTCTGTTACTACTGTAATTATTTTCCATTTTTACATCGTAAACCAATTTGGCATCATTGCCTAATTGTCTTACCAATGCAACTCTTAAAAGTTTAATATAGTGTTCTTCTAACCATTCGTAAAAAAATTTACTTGGCACCTGAATGGTTAACGCTTCTCCAGAAAGTTTTACCGGTTTTATAGGCTCAAACCAAGTTTTGTAGGCTTGTGGCTTAATATTATCCTTTATAAAAGATAAACAGTCGATCCAAATGGATTCAGCAGTGTGACTCATTGAGGTATTAAATAATTTTTTTGGTTAAAATAATTAGCTACAAAGTAGCCTTTAGTGTTTTTCTTTTAAGCAGTACAAAAGTGTGAATAAAATTCAGCATAAAAAAATGAAATTGCTATTGATTATTAACTTTATTTTACGTAACCTACCCTAAATTTTTAACGTTTATATAATTTGAAAAAATCATCAACAAAAACAAGAGTTCGTTATTCAGAAACCGATCAAATGGGAGTAGTTTATCATGGAAACTACGCACAATATTTTGAGCTTGGCAGAACTGAATGGCTAAGAAAATTAGGTGTTACTTACAAAGATATGGAAAATAGTGGGATTATGTTACCAGTAATTTCTTTAAGCTGTAAATTTATCAAATCCGCAATTTATGACGACATTTTAACAATAAACACGTTTTTAATTAAAAAACCAATGGTTAAAATTGAATTTGATTACACTATTACCAATCAAAACGATGAATTAATTTGTTCAGGAAATTCGGTGTTAGCTTTTATGAATATGGAAACTCAAAAACCTACAAGATGTCCAGATTATTTACTAAAAAGTTTAGGTTTTTAAATTGATAAAATTATCACAAATATCAGTTTGAGTGATTTCAATTTTTCATCAAAATTGCATAGAAAATTCGTTGAAATTCAAAACCTTTTTCTTGGTGAATTAAAGCAGAATTAAATCAAAAAAAGACAAATTACAAACTCGCTTTTATCATTCGATCATTGCCAAATAAATCTTTTTTTAGTTGGATGTTTTTAAAGCCTTTAGCCTCCAATAAACTACAAGTTTCTTGACCTAAATATTGATTGATTTCAAAAAATAACAAACCGTTTTTGGTAAGATGATTTTTCGCCAAATCTGTAATTTTATCATAAAAAATAAGCGGATTATCATCAGCAACAAACAAGGCCAAATGCGGTTCATTTTGCAAAACATTATTTTGAATTTCTATCTTTTCTAGTTCTCTAACATAAGGTGGATTTGAAATAATAATATCGAACTTTTGATAAAGTTTTTCTACTTGTAAAATATCAACTTCAAAAAAATCAACTTCAACTTTATTAAGTGCAGCATTTTCTTTGGCAATTTTTAGAGCATCCACAGAAACATCTATAGCAGAAATTTTTGCCTTTGGTAAATTTTTAGATAAAGAAATAGGAATACAACCAGTTCCTGTACCAATATCTAAAATTGATAAAGGATTCTCACTTCCAACTTCCAACTCCAAACTTCTGGCTTCAATCTTCAAACTCTCAACTTCCTGCAAAACCCACTCCACCAACTCTTCAGTTTCTGGTCTTGGAATAAGGGTATTTTCATCCACCAAAAAAGGCAAACCATAAAACTCTGTTTTACCAATGATGTATTGAATTGGTTCTTCGTTTTGCAATCTTGCTAACGCTTTTTGTAAGGTTGATAAATTCTGTTCATCAATCTCAAAATCGGATTTTAAAACTGTGTCAATTCTTTGTAAATCCAAATAAGTTTCCATCAACAAAAAGAAAAAAGAATCTATTTCTGTAGCTGGATAAATTTTAGAAAGTGAATTTTTAAAGTGAAGTTTAAAATCTATAAGTTTCATCATAATTTACAATAAAGGACTAAAAAAACGTGATAAACGCTCTAACGTTTTTTGTTTTGTAGATCTCTTTCTGAATTCCTTGTACTCAATTTTTTGTGCTTTGTGTTTGCGTTCTTCAAATTCTTCCTTCACTTCTAAAGTTATTTTTTCGTCATAAAGAATGGCATTCAGTTCGTAATTATGCTCAAAACTTCTACAATCGAAATTTGTAGAACCTACAGAAATAATTTCATCATCAATAAAAACAACTTTACTGTGCGAAAAATCATCTCTCAAATAAATATGTACACCTGCTTTTAGCAAATCTTCAAAATAAGAATACATACTATAACTTGCCACTTTAGAATCGCTCTTTTTTGGCAATAAAAGCGTAACATTTACACCACTTAAAGCCGCCATTTTAAACGCTTCTAAAATTGAAAAAGTAGGTATAAAATAAGGGCTTAAAACGGAAATACTTTTTTCTGCTAAATTTATAAAGCTCAAATATTGCTGCATAACCACAGATTGTTCGTAATCTGGCCCACCAGAAACTATTTGAAGTTTTGTTTTTCCTCCTGTATCACAAGGTGTTATATATTTTTTATCATTCGTCAAATCTTGATTGCAGGCATAATAAAAATCCTTTAAAAAAGATTTATGAATACTATTTACTGCACACCCTTTTATTTGCAAATGCGTGTCTTGCCAAACACCTAAAAAATCATCATCTGTAATATATTCATCAGAAATATTTACGCCTCCTGTAAAGCCAATTTCATTATCAATAATGGCAATTTTTCTATGATTTCTAAAGTTTAAAGAAAAAATAAAACTACCGAATTTAAATGGAGTTTCTGGGTACAACTCCACACCAATATCTTTTAATTTTTGCTTGGTTTTTTTATTCAATTCAAAGCTACCAATGGTATCATAAATAACTCGAACTTCTACATTTTCCTTTATTTTCTGTTCTAAAATAGTTATAATTTCCGACAAAATTTCGCCATTCTCAATCATATAATATTGTAAATGAATAAATTTTTTGGCGTTTTTTAAAGCTTCGTTTATAGCCTTAAAAGTTTCTTTTCCGTTTTTTAAAAGAACAACATCATTTTTATCTTCTACACCAATGTGTGTAGTTTCATAAATTAAAGTGGCTATTTTCTTTTGTTTAATCGTTTCTAAAATTTCAACATTAGAACTGTTTTCAGATTTAAAAGATTCTTTTATAAACGTTTTTCGTTTTTTAGTTTCCTTCAACTCAAAAAACTTAATTTTCCTTCTATTAATTCCAAATAAAATAAAGGCAAAAACGCCAATAAAAGGAAAGAAAAAAGCGATTAAAACCCAGCTCAAAGATTTAGAAGGTTTTACACCAAAATATAGGATATTATAAAATGCCCAACCAAATAATATAAGATGTAAAACTCCTAAAATATAATATATCATGTTTAGTTTATTTCTTTAAGCATCCAAACATCGCAGTTAAAATGACTGGTGTTTCCCATGGGTTTATCCAAATTTACAAAACCATTTCTTTTATATAATTTTACAGCAGCTTCCATATAAGGCAACGTTTCTATATAACAATTATCATATCCAAAATCTTTTGCTTTCTCTAAACATTGTGTAATTAATTTTGTTCCTAAACCTAGCCCTCTAATGGTTGGTAGAAAGTACATTTTTTGCAATTCGCACGTATTGCCTTCATAATTATCTAACTTAGCAATGCCTGCTCCACCAACAATTTTATTGTTGTGTTCAACCACATAATAAATTGCTTTTTCTTTTTGATAGGTTTCAAACATTTTATCGGTTGCAGCATCTGCATAGGCTGTACCTACTTTTGGTGCGCCCATTTCTACAATTACATCTCTAATAACGATGGCAATTTGCGAATTATCGTCGCTCGTTATTTCTCTTATGATAAAATCTTCACTTGTCATTTAATACTGTATTTTTGCAAGAGCAAGTTACCTAAATTTTTAAAGATTTTTAATGAAAAAGACATTCTATTTTATTGCTTTATTTTTATTGATTTATAGTTGTACTGTCAACAAAGAACCTATATTTATTAAAATTGATAACATAGAAGTAATTAGTTATGCAGCAGATACTATAAAACTAAAAGCAATGGCTTTTTTTAAAAACCCTAATGATGTTGGTGGAGCTATTACTACTGATAATCTAAAAATTTTGGTAAACGATACAGAAGTCGCACAACTTTTTTCTGATGATTTTAAAGTGCCTGCCAAAAACGAATTTTTAGTACCTTTATTGGCAAATATACCTACTAAAAATCTTTTAAATTCAGATAAAAACGGACTTTTAGGCGGTTTGATCAATTCGCTTTTAAGCAAAAAAATAACGCTTACAATTCAAGGAGAATTGGTGTATTCGTTTCTTGGGTTTCAAAAAGATTTTTTAGTTGATAAAACTCAGGAAATAACCATTAAATACTAAACCCGAAATTTAAGACTGAACTCATTTTATCATCATATAAATAGTAAATCACTTTAAAACAATCGATATTATTAAACACGAAATTTACATAAAACGCTGTTTACAAATTGCCAAAAACGGATTGGGCACAACAAGACCAAACCCAAGTGTTGGTGCTGTAATTGTTGTTGATAATAAAATTATTGGCGAAGGTTTTACCAGTAATTATGGTGATCATCATGCTGAAGTAAATGCTGTAAACTCCGTTAAAAATAAAGCACTTTTAAAAGAAGCAACCATTTATGTTACTCTAGAACCTTGTTCGCATTTTGGTAAAACGCCTCCTTGTGCAGATTTATTGGTAAAACATCAATTTAAAAATGTGGTTATTGGCACTGTAGATTCAAATAGTTTGGTTGCTGGTAAAGGAATTGAACGTTTACAAAATGCTGGAATTAATGTAATTGTTGGTGTTTTAGAAGCTGAATGTAAAAAACACCACAAACGTTTTTTTACAGTTCAAGATAAAAAACGACCTTATATTATTTTAAAATGGGCAGAAACTAAAGATGGTTTTGTTGCTCCTTTGAGTAAGGATGAAAAAAAACCAGTTTGGATTTCAAACAACAATTCACAACAATTAGTGCATAAATTAAGAGCGCAAGAACATGCAATTTTAGTAGGTACAAATACTGCAATTGCAGACAATCCTAAATTAAATGTAAGAAGTTGGTCAGGAAATAATCCTTTAAGAATTGTATTGGATAAAAAATTACGAATTCCTAAAAACGCAAATTTGTTTGATGGAGGTGTAAAGACCATCATTTTGTGTATGGTTGAAAGTGAGAAGTGGGAAGTTGGAAGTGAAAACATCCTATTTGAAGCAATTAATTTTGATAAAAAAATCGCTGAACAAATTTGCGCGGTATTACAAAAACATAACATTCAATCTGTAATTATTGAAGGTGGCACACAAACCTTGCAAACTTTTGTAGATGCTAATCTTTGGGATGAAGCCCTAGTTTTTATAGGTGATACTTATTTTGAAAAAGGAATCAAAGCACCTGTTTTATCAGCAAAAATAATAGCAACAAAAAATATAAAAAACGATATTTTAAAAATATATACAAATGATTAAAAACATCATCTTCGATTTTGGAGACATATTTATCAACCTAGACAAAGAAGGAACCTACAAAGCCATGGCTGCTTTAGGAGTTTCAAAAATTACAGACGAAATGATTGAAGTGTATCAAAACTATGAAAAAGGTTTGATGACTACTGATAAATTTCTGAACTTTTTTCATGAAAAATTCAGAATTCCTAAAGAGAAATTAATTGATGCTTGGAATGCTGTTTTGTTAGATTTTCCAAGAGAACGTTTAGGTTTTCTAAAAAAATTAGCAGACAGTAAAAAATATCGATTATTCTTATTAAGCAACACAAACGATTTGCACATTAAATGGGTACAAGATTCTTTGGGTGATGAATTTTATAACGATTTTAAAAGCTGTTTTGAGCAGTTTTATTTATCACATGAAATTAATTTTAGAAAACCTGATACAGAAATCTACGAGTATGTTTTAAAAGAAAATAATTTAATTGCAGCAGAAACTTTATTTGTAGATGATTTAAAAGTAAATACAGATTCAGCAAACACTTTAGGCATAAATACTTGGAATTTAATGCCAGAGGAAGATGATGTTACTGAATTATTTATTAAAAATAACTTCAATTGATTTACCTATTTTTTAGCATTTTAATTTCAACAGCCTTATTTGTTATTTTTAAATATTTTGGCATTTACAAAGTTGATATTTTAAAAGCAATTTTTATCAACTATATTGTTGCTTTTTCATTGGGTTTTACTTTTGCAGAAAGAGAATTTTCATTTTCGGAAATCCCAAGTCAGCCTTGGTTTTTTGGCGCTGTTTTTTTAGGGGCTTTATTTGTAGCCATATTTTTTGTAATGGCAATGACAGCGCAAAAAAATGGTGTTTCAGCAGCGTCTGTTGCAGGAAAAATGTCTGTGGTAATTCCCGTTTTTTTTGGTGTATTTTTATATAATGAATCTGTAACTTTTTTAAAAATTATCGGAATTATTATTGCATTAATAGCTGTGTATTTAGCGTCTGTAAAAGAAGATAAAGTTGCTACGAAAAATGCAGGGTTGCTCTTCCCTATTTTACTTTTTTTAGGTTCAGGAACTATTGATACTAGCATAAAATATGTAGAAGTTATGTTTGTACCAAAAAGCGACGTTTCTATTTTTTCTGGAAGTTTGTTTGGAATTGCAGCCATATTTTCGCTTTCGGTATTATTAATACAAGCTGTTAAAAAAAGAGAAGCTTTTGGTTTTAAAAATGTAATTGCAGGGATTGCTTTAGGAATTCCGAATTATTTTTCGATTGTATTTTTAATAAAAGCATTGCAAACACCAGAATTTGAAAGTTCTACATTATTTACAATTAACAATGTTGGGATTGTAATTTTATCAACCTTGGTTGGAATTTTAATTTTTAAGGAACAATTTAGCATCAAAAATAAAATTGGAGTTGGGTTGGCTATTTTAGGAATTGTAATTGTAGCTTTAGCCTAATGGAAAATGATCGTTATAAAACAATTTTAAAACCCTCTGAAGAAACACTCTTTAAAGACAGAAATAGTAAGTTTTTTGGCTACGCATTCCCTGTACTTCATGAAGATGATGTAAAAGATTGTTTAGAGGAATTAAAGAAAAAACACCATACAGCACGTCATTTTTGTTATGCATATCAAATTGGTATTGAAGAAATCAAATACAGAGCCAATGATGATGGAGAACCCAACAATTCTGCTGGAATGCCTATTTATGGACAAATTCAGTCTTTTGAAGTTACCAATATTTTAATTGTTTCTGTACGTTATTTTGGTGGCACAAAACTAGGAGTTGGTGGTTTGATAAATGCCTATAAAACGTCGGCTCAACTCACTTTAGAAGCTTCAACTATCGTAGAAAAAACCATTGATGTTTATTATCAACTCAACTTTGAGTATGATATGATGAACAAGGTTATGCGAATCATCAAAGAAAAAAACATAACGCTTGAAACTCAAAAAATGGAATTGGCTTGCGAGTTTGTAATTTCTATCAGAAAAAAAGAAGCCGAAAACATTTTTGAAATTTTTGACACCTTGTATAAGGTTGATGTAAAAATTTTGGATTGAAATTAAATTTCAAAAAATAAATTATATTTAAAGGATAAAAGTAATGAACCTTTCCAAAATAAGGCTACATAATTTTAAACATCCATCACAAAAATGATAAAGTAAAAAAGCAATTATGAAAACATTAATTCTAATATTATTTTTAACAATTAACTTGTATTCTTTTTCTCAGAAAACAGAATTTAATTATGATGAACATATTTTACTTGAATATGCAAAACTAGGAATATTAGAATATGATTTAGCATCATCAAAAAAATCTGAATTTAATAAAAACTACGATACTACCAAATATTTGACTTATGGAAGAGTTATAAACGATTGTGAAGGAATAAGCAGAAAAATAATTCTATTTGTATTTAAAAGTAAAGTTGGGCAATATACCGCTTCAACTTATATGATTTACTCTGATGGTTTATTTGAATCCTTTCTTAGCAGAGGATATTCAGCTCAAAGTGCTGAAAATGAATTAAATTATTTCAAAAACCTCAAAGATGGAGGCAATTTGTTTCATTGTGGGATTTAAAAAGTTGCTGTTTTTAGCTTAACTAAAATTATTTATTTTGCATACTTATGAGTAATTTTTGGAAATTTCTAGTACAGAAAAAACGCTACTTTTTTAAACCAAACAAATCTTAATGAATTTTAGAAACGATTAAGAAATATATAAAAATTTGAAAGCATAAAACTTTGGTTTATAGTTTCGGAAAATGAATAATGAAATGAAAACGTTATCAAAAAACAATGTAACATTAAACTTAATACTTCAAATCATTTTAATTTTAATTGTTAATAGTATCGTATTTATAGCAATAAGTAAATCTATTCAATTTAAATTTATTGTATTGACTGGAATTACAACTTTAGGACTAATTTGGATATACAAACGCTATAAAAACACATATAACCTATTTTTTAATGAAAAGTATCTAAATTTAAAAAACAGAAAAAGAGAACGGAATATCAATTTTAAAAATATTAAAAGAATTAAACTTACTTTAAGTGATATGCGAATAATGGGACTTCAGTATTATGAATACAAAATTGAATTTACGAATGAAAACGGAATATTTGAATCAATCCGTTTCTTTATATCTGATATGAATTCGGAATTATGGGAGTTTCAAGATTTAGTAAAAAAAAATTCATCAAATATAGTAATTGAAAATAAAGCAAGTTCTTGGGATAAATAATTAGAAACTAAATCCATATTTTAAAAATAGAATTTGAGATATTTCAAATTATACAAGGTTAAAATTCGCTGTTTTTTTTTAAAAAAAAAGGGTATTGTTCATCTACAAGTCCTCGTTTGCTTTCCCAAACTCATTTTCAATAGCAAAAAAATATAATCAAACTAAAAAAAGTTCTGTTTTAGGTAAAATTTAAAAACTGAAAAAATAAATCAAATTATATATTTTCTGCAACCAAACTTTCGTGCATAAAACCCTCAATATTATCAGCATATTTTATATGAAACCAATTGTCTATTTTTCCTAAAATTGTTATTGGCGTATTTTCAGTAAACGTTTCTATCTTTTTATACGCAACTCCTGAACCAATTCTTAATTCATTTTTAGTCAATTTTGTAATGCCGTTTTTAAAAACCTTTTCTTCTATACTATTTGGTAAATACGATTTTTTCACAAAAGCTAGTGGATTTATAGCTCCAGAAGAATTATAAATTCCAAAATGTAAATGCGGACTTGCTCCTTTTGCATTTCCTGTATTGCCTACAAATCCTAGAGTATCGCCCAGTTTTACATATGCACCAGCACTTGTTGTAATACTATCTAAATGTGCATAGTACAAGGTTTTGCCAAAAAGACCACTTTTTAACCAAATTTGCTTTCCACCCAAACCACTATTTTTAGCAGTCGCAACAAAACCATCTACAGAAGCAATTACTGGAGTTCCTCTTTTGGCAAAAATATCAATGCCTTCATGTTTTCTTTTTCCTCCACTTCTTACAGCTCCCCAATAACTTTGAATATCTTTATTGCCTTTACCAGCAACAGGAAATAAAAAAACAGGTTCAGTATAAACGCTAATATTAAAATCGACTTTTTTAGTGAATTCTGAAAACATTACAATTTTGTAATAGCCCGTTTTAAAAACTTCAAAATTAAGATGGTTTAAGGAAGCTTCATTAGAAACTATGGAATTTTTTGAAACTAAAGTATCATTTAAAACACTATAAATATCTGATGCAAATTGCAAAGAATCTGAATCGATATTTGTTTCTATTTTTAATCGTTCTCCTTTTTCTAAAAATATTTTATATGATAGAATTGAAAAATCTAACGAATCTGATTTTGTATAAATAACGCTTGGTAATACTAACTCTAAATTATTATTTTTGGCTTGTTCGTAAACATCTTCGAATTTCTTACTTAAAGTGTCATTATCTTTAAAAGTACTTTCTATAACTTGTTTTCCAGAAGGTTTTGTAAATTTATCAGATAAATTTTGAACTTGTTTGCAAGCAGCAAAACAAAGGAATACTAAAATAATTTTAATATTTATTTTCATACATTCTACTTTATAAAACTCTATAAATAACTTTTATTTTTTGATTTATTTCAACTGGAAAGCTAAACGAATACCTTGCCAAATTATTTTTAAATAAAAATTAAGTTTCTAAACTTATACAACTTTGTTCAGCATTTTTTGAACTTGGCAATGTTAGTTTTTATTTGTCTTATGAAAACTTAAAAATTCCCCAAAAAATCATTCGTAGTAAACTATTTTTTTAACCTTTATTTTAGGTTGATTGTAAAATGTTCAAGAGTACATTATACTCATAAAAAAAGCCTTCAATTTCTTGAAGGCTTCAATTATCTAGTATTAGATATAAATTATTTAGGCATTACAACACTGTCAATTGCATGAATTACTCCATTTGAAGCTGCAACATCTGCAATTACTACTTTAGACATGTTTCCTTTTTCGTCTTTCAACATTACATTTCCACCATCTATAGAAGCTGTTAAAGAACCTCCTTGAACAGTTTTTACTGTAAAAGTTCCATTATTTGCTTTAATTGCTTTTACAACTGCTGCTGCATCAAACTTTCCAGCAACAACGTGATACGTTAAAATGCTTGTTAAAGTTGCTTTATTTTCTGGCTTTAATAATGTTGCAATAGTTCCTTCTGGTAATTTAGCAAAAGCATCGTTTGTTGGTGCAAACACAGTAAATGGTCCATCTGAACTTAACGTTGCTACTAAATCTGCTGCCTTTACTGCTGCTACTAATGTTGTAAAACTGTCATTCCCAGCTGCTACTCCAACAATATTTGGTGTTTGTGTTGTTTCAACTGGATCAGTAACATTTCTTGTGTTTAAAATTGTTGCTGATGACAATGTAAAAAGAGCAATAAATGCCAAAGCGATTAATCCGTTTTTTGTTTTCATGATATATTTTGTTTTTAGTTAATAATTAATATGTTACAAATGTATATCACAAACGGAGTTCTAAAATCATATTTTTGTTTAAAGTTTAGTTAAATTTATTAAACAAACATGTTTTTAATAAAAAAAACATCCTTGAAAGAGAAAAATTCAACAAAGAGACGCTATTGATGTAAAAAAAGAAATTTAGTAATAATGAAGTTAGTAACTTTTAAATTTAAGACCAAACGTTAAAAATTGATCTTGTTGTACTTGGTTTTCGATAACAATACTTTCGAACGTGTGTAAGTAGTTTATTTTAAAGTTTATGTATTTCCAGATAGGAAACTCTATTCCTACATCTGTTTGCCATCTATAATTATCACTTTCTTCTAAAGAAGGTTGATAATAATTTTCATGAGTTACAATCATTTTATTTTTAAATATGGAATGGCTGCCACTTACCCAAAAAGTTGCTCTTACCGTATTTATTACTTTATTTCCATTAAAAGCTACTCTATTAAAGTTTGCTCTTCCAAAAACTGTTTTTTCGTATTCGCTCGATACAGAAAATTTAAGCCAATCCTTTTTTTCTTTTATAATTTGATAGGTAACTCCAGCACCTAACAGATAACGCAAATCGATTTCTCGTCGAAAGTTTGTACTAATAAATGCCAACAAAAAAGGGTGTATTTTTTTATCTTGATGTAAATATAAAAAATTGAGACTTAAAATATCTTCATCTGCTTTTTCCTTACCAAACTCTTGATATACGTATGAATTGATTGTTTTAAATGTAAGCTCCTTTAGAGGCTTAAAACTAAAGTTAGACTTTGCTCTAAAAATAATGGTTTCCACATTGCCAGTTTGCCAAAAACCAGTTATAGACAAATCTGCTTTTAAGTTTAAGGAATCCTTTTCTTTTATTTGTGCACATAAAGTCGATGAAAAAAACAAAATAAAATAGCATAAAAGTTTCATGATTTATTTTTATAAGAGCAAAGATAAAATTCGAGCAGTAACCTGTATAAAAATTTTATAATTTAATTTTAAAATAAATGAAAAAGGTATAAAGTCTTAACATATTTTATGAATAAAAAGCCAGTGAATATATCACCGGCTTTCTTATATAAATTTCTAAAAGAAATTACTTATTCAAATACATTTTACGTCTTGCATATAAATCGTAAAACTGATCATCTTTTAAACTATCGATAAATAAAATGCTTTCTACAGTCGATTTCATTTCTGGTCCTAGTTTCTTATTTACATTCGGGAACTTGTTAAATGAGAGAATCATATTACATTCATACTCCTTCATTATTTTTAGATCTTGAATCAATTGAAAAAATCAATTTAGTATATTTGCATTATGAGTACAAAAGAAGACTTAAAAAAATATATTTCTAATCTCAAAGAAAAACTAAAGGAAGAACTTCCAAGAATTTCTGAAGAGATTCGAATTTATGAAGAAAAATTAAATAAAGGAGAATTAACTCCAAACCCTACACCTGGTCCACAATTTAATGGATAAACCAAAATTACTAATAATTGCAGGTTGTAATGGTTCTGGAAAATCTTCTTTCTCTAGGCACTTTCAGAATTAAATAAACACTTGTTTATCAGTTAAATAAGTTGTATTTTAGATAAACCAAACCCCGTAAATAGGCAAAAAGCCTAAAAAACGGGGTTTTTCTTTTTTACAAATATGAAAATACGAAGAATTTCTGACTTCCAGTACTCTTTTTCTTTTTTATCCTCTACAGAGGAATTAGAAAAATTCAAAGCACGTTTTTTAATGTCTGATTTAGGTAAAATTTACAGTGCAATTCCTTGGAAAAATTTAGTCAAATCATTTAAAATTACAGAAGCTATCAAAGGACCAGACTGTATTTTTAGCCCTCAAGGAAAATTAGGTTTAATGTTTTTAAAACATTATGCTTGTTGTTCTGATAAGCGTTTGATTGAGCAGTTGAATTCCAATTATAATTATCAGTTTTTTTGTGGTATTTATTTAGGATTTGATACCCTTGAAAACTATAAAATAGTGAGTCAAATACGTTGCGAATTAGCTGCTGATTTAAACATTAGTTCAACAGAAAAAATACTATTTAATTATTGGAGTAAATATATTGATGAACAAGAAAAAGCAACAACAGATGCCACTTGTTATGAGAGTGAAGTTCGCTATCCAACAGATCAAAAACTATTGAAAGAATCTGTTGACTGGTGCTATAAACAAATGAAGATAATTTGTAAATCTTTAGGTGTAAAACTTCCTAGAACCAAATACTTGAAATGGTCAAAAAGATATGTTGGTTATAGTAAAATGCGAAGAAAAACAACAAAGAAAAGAACCTCCATAACAAGAGCTTTTTTAAAACTATTACGCAAATTATTAGCGGAGATTAAAACTCTTGAAAAACAACATTATTTTACAATGCCAAATCGTTTTTATAAAACACTAAATACAGTAAAAAAAATATTCTCACAACAGTATTTACTGTTTGAGAAAGGAGAAAAACCAAAGAATAGAATCGTAAGCATAAGCAAAGATTACTTACGTCCAATAGTGAGAGGAAAAGAGATAAAAAAAGTAGAATTTGGGGCAAAAGTAAACAAACTTCAAATTGATGGAATTAACTTTATACAGAAAATAAGTTTTGATAACTTTAATGAAGGGACACAATTTAAAAATACAGTTTATAAGGCACAAGGATTAACCAATAGGAAAATTAAAATACTTGGTGCAGATGCTATTTATGCAACGAATAAGAACAGAGTTTTTGCAACTTCAAACCATATACAAACAGACTTCAAACCTAAAGGAAGACCTTCAAAGCATCATAAAGAGCAAAAAAAGCTCAAAAAAATGATTACCAAAGAAAGAGCTTCTAGATTAGAGGGGGGTTTTGGTAAAGAAAAGGAACATTATCATCTAAAAAAGATAAAAGCGAAAACCAAACCAACAGAAATACTTTGGATATTCTTTGGTATTCATACTGCAAATTGCCTTGAAATTGGCAGAAGAATGCAAAATCAAATTTTACAAAAAGTAGCCTAAATTTTTAAAATAAAAATTAAAAACACAGGATAACTATGCAATAAGGTTACTGCGAAACATAAAAAAGGTATATAAATTAAAAAAGTGATAGAAAATTATAATTTTCTATCACTTTTTTAAAATAATTTTCAAAAAATTAAACTACTTCTGAAAGTGCCTCTCTAATGCTTTTACTGAAAAAAGCTTTCTCCCTTATGATTATGACAAGGTTTTAATCTTTAATCTCTTCTGACTTTAGAGAGCAAATGGCTCATAATTTAGCCAAATCTGACTTAGAAAATAAAATTAAAAATGCTATTGAAAACAAATTAGACTTTTGTTATGAAACCAATTTTAACTCAACTCCATTATATTGGCCCAAAATATTTAAAGTTGCTAATTATAGAATTGAAATTGTTTTCTTTTGTTTAGATTCAATTAAAAAAGCTAAAGAAAGAGTGCGAATTCGTTTTGAAAACGGAGGCCACTTTGTTCCTGACAATGAAGTAGAAATAAGGTATAAATTAGGTTTTGAAAATCTAAACAAATACTGGAAATATTTTGATTCAATTAATTTATTTGAAACTAGCACTTATAATTCAACTCCCGATCATTTTTTAACTATTGAAGAAAATAAATTGATTTTATTTAATTATTTTCCACAATATCTTGAAAAATTAATTCCAAATTTTAAGGAAATTTTATAATTCTTTCAAAAAAAGCCTCCAATTCTCTTTAGAGTTGAAGGCTTTTAAAATATCAAAAAAATAAATCTTACTTATTCAAATACATTTTACGTCTTGCATATAAATCGTAAAACTGATCATCTTTTAAACTATCGATAAATAAAATGCTTTCTCCAGTCGATTTCATTTCAGGTCCTAGTTTCTTATTTACATTCGGGAACTTGTTAAATGAGAAAACTGGTTGCTTAATTGCAAATCCTTCTAATTGCGGATTAAAATCAAAATCCGTTACTTTATTATGACCTAACATTACTTTTGTTGCATAATTAACATACGGTTCTTTATACGCTTTTGCAATAAAAGGCACAGTTCTAGAAGCTCTTGGGTTGGCTTCAATAATATAAACGATATCATCTTTAATAGCAAACTGAACATTTATCAATCCAACCGTTTTTAATTCTCTTGCAATGGTATGTGTATGATCTTTAATTTGTTGCATTACAAATTCACCTAAATTAAAAGCGGGTAAAGTTGCATTAGAATCTCCTGAATGAATTCCACATGGCTCTATATGCTCCATAATTCCTATGATATACACATTTCCATCAGCATCACAAATAGCATCTGCTTCTGCTTCAATTGCGCCATCTAAATAATGATCTAACAACAATTTATTACCTGGCATTCTGCCTAATAAGTCAACCACATGCTCAACTAATTCTTCCTTGTTGATGACAATTTTCATTCCTTGGCCACCCAAAACATAACTTGGTCTTACCAAAATTGGGAAGTTTAATTCGTCTGCCAATTGCAAAGCTTCATCTGCAGTTTCTGCAATTCCGAATTCTGGATAAGGAATGTTATTATCTTTTAACATCGATGAAAAACGACCTCTATCTTCTGCAATATCTAAAGCTTCAAAAGAAGTTCCAATAATTTTAATTCCGTATTTGGTTAACTTTTCTGCTAACTTTAAAGCAGTTTGTCCACCTAATTGTACAATAACTCCTTCTGGTTTTTCGTGACGAATAATGTCATAAATATGTTCCCAAAAAACTGGCTCGAAATATAATTTATCAGCAGTATCAAAATCTGTAGAAACCGTTTCTGGATTACAGTTAATCATAATCGTTTCATAACCACATTCAGCAGCTGCTAAAACTCCATGCACACAGCAGTAATCGAACTCAATTCCTTGCCCAATTCTGTTTGGTCCAGAACCTAAAACGATTATTTTCTTTTTATCAGTTACAACACTTTCGTTTGCAATGATAATTTCACCATCTGCAGTTTCAATTTCATTCTCAAAAGTTGAATAATAATAAGGCGTTTTTGCTTTGAATTCAGCAGCACAGGTATCCACTAACTTAAAAACACGTTGTACTTTTAACTCTTCTCTTTTAGTATATACTTGACTTTCCAAACAACCCAACATGTGTGCTATTTGTCTGTCTCCATATCCTTTTTGCTTTGCCTCTAACAATAAATCTCTTTGAAGTGTATCAATTGTATACGTAGAAATTTCTTTTTGTAATTGGAATAACTCTTCATATTGCTTTAAGTACCACATATCTATTTTTGTGATATCATAAATCTGGCTCAAAGGAATTCCCATGGCAATTGCATCGTAAATAGCAAAAACACGATCCCAACTTGCGTTGGTTAATTTTTCTATAATCTGATTATAATTTGTATATCCTTTTCCATCTGCACCTAAACCATTTCTTTTAATTTCTAAAGATTGTGTGGCTTTGTGCAAAGCTTCTTGAAAAGAACGCCCAATTCCCATTACTTCTCCAACTGCTTTCATTTGTAACCCTAAAGTTCTGTCTGAACCTTCGAATTTATCAAAATTCCAACGTGGTATTTTTACAATAACATAATCTAAAGTTGGCTCAAATAAAGCTGATGTAGATTTTGTAATTCCGTTTTCTAATTCATCTAATGTATACCCAATCGCTAATTTTGTAGCTACTTTTGCAATAGGATATCCTGTTGCTTTAGAAGCTAAAGCTGATGATCTTGAAACTCTTGGATTAATTTCAATAGCAATAATATCTTCTTTTTCATCTGGAGAAACTGCAAATTGCACATTACAACCACCTTCAAAATCTCCAATAGAACGCATCATGTGAATTGCCATATCACGCATTTTTTGGTAGGTTTTATCAGACAATGTCATAGCTGGAGCTACTGTAATAGAATCTCCTGTATGAATACCCATTGGATCCATATTTTCGATAGAACAAATAATAACAACGTTGTCATTTTTATCACGCAACAACTCTAATTCATATTCTTTCCAACCCATCATGGCTTTGTCAATCATCACCTCGTGAATAGGTGATGCTTCTAAACCTCTGCTTAACAATTCGTCAAAATCTTCTGTTTTGTAAACGATAGATGCTCCTGCTCCACCTAATGTATATGAAGAACGGATTACTAATGGAAAACCAAATTGTTGTGCAATTTCTTTTCCTTTTAAGAATGATGTTGCAGTTGCTTGAGGCGCCATTGGCACACCAATTTTCAACATTAGTTCTCTAAACTGTTCTCTATCTTCTGTAACATTAATCGCATCAATATCAACACCAATTAATTTTACATCAAAATCTTTCCAGATTCCTTTATCATCTGCTTCAATACATAAATTTAAAGCTGTTTGCCCACCCATTGTTGGCAAGACTGCATCAATTTGTGGATGCTCTTTTAAAATTTGAATGATTGATTTAGTAGTTAAAGGCAACAAATAAATATGATCAGCCATGGAAGGATCTGTCATAATAGTTGCTGGGTTAGAATTGATTAAGATTGTTTCTATTCCATCTTCTCTTAAAGAACGTAAAGATTGTGAACCAGAATAATCAAATTCACAAGCTTGCCCAATAACAATAGGTCCAGATCCGATAATTAAAATTGATTTAAGGTCTTTTCTTTTTGGCATTGTAAGTTATTGTTTTTATTTGTTTTACAAAAATAGTTACTGATTGGGTATAAAAAAAGGTGTTACTTAAAAAAGTAACACCTTATATATTAACAATTGTTAATCATTTTATTTTTTATGTCTAGTTTCAGATGAAACAGAAATTTTCTTTCTTCCTTTTGCTCTTCTACGAGCTAATACTTTTCTACCATTAGCAGAAGCCATTCTTTCCATGAAACCATGTTTGTTTCTTCTCTTTCTCTTTGATGGTTGGTACGTTCTTTTCGGCATTGTATGTATTTTTAAAAATCTTCTTAATAATTATAGTTTTGCTTTATAGAATTACCTCATTAAAAGCGTGTGCAAATATACAACTGTTTTTATTTTAGACAAATAGTATTTTAAAAAAAATTAAAATATTTTTATTTTATCTTTTTTAAAAGTTTTTTCATGGCTTTTTCCCCCAAACTAAAAGAGTTTTTATGTACAGGAATAGTTCCTATAACTGGTCCTTGATGGTCTATAGCCTCTTCAAAATGATATTTAGAATCGTTAACAATAGCTGTACAACTCACTTCTATAACTACTTCAAAAGTATCTTAATCTATAATTTTAATGCTAGCAATAGCATTTTATAAAGCAGAAATTAAACGTGCATTGATTTTTCTACACTTGCTTCATTTTGCCCTTTGATCAAAAAGGATAATAACAAGAAATTTATTAGGAGGATTTTTTTCAAAACTTATTTTGTGTTTTTTTAAACTTTACTACTCTATGTCCAATTCTTTCTTTAAATCAGCTAAACTAACTCTATTTCCATTGTCTGTTAATTTATGCATTTGGATAGAAAGCATATCTTGTAAGTCTTCTACTTCTTTTAAATTTAATTCTGCCAAAATACCTTTTAGAGCATCCAAAATTCCATTTTTCACTTTAATTGTTTCCATAATTAATAAATATCTTTTCTATGATTAACGTCTATAATTAAAATAATAAACTCAGTATTCTGTAATTCATAAATTATTCTGTAGTTTGCTACTCTTAATCTAAAGTAATTGCTCCCTTTTAAAGGTTTAATATTACTTGACTCTTTTGGATTCAAAGCTAATTCTTCTAATTTAGATATGATAAGAGTTGGATATTTCTTATCAATCTTTTTAAGGTTTTTTTACAGCTTTAGTAGTAAACTCTAATTGAAACATACATTATAAATCTATACAAATATACAGAATAAAACTATTTATAATTATTCCACTTTTTTATTTGTGATGTTCATAAACGTTAGTACTTTTGCCCAAACCTAAAGTAACCATGCACAATACTAAATACGTTTTTGTAACAGGAGGCGTAACTTCATCACTTGGAAAAGGAATTATAGCAGCATCTTTAGCAAAATTATTGCAAGAAAGAGGCTTTTCTGTCACCATTCAAAAATTAGATCCATACATTAATATAGATCCAGGTACACTAAATCCTTACGAACATGGAGAATGTTATGTAACTGATGATGGTGCAGAAACCGATTTAGATTTAGGGCATTATGAGCGTTTTTTAAACATTCCTACAAGCCAAGCTAACAATGTCACTACTGGTAGAATTTATCAATCAGTTATTGATAAAGAAAGAAAAGGAGAGTTTTTAGGAAAAACGGTGCAGGTAATTCCGCATATTACTGATGAAATAAAACACAGAATTCAAATTTTAGGAGAAACTGGCGATTATGATATTGTAATTACAGAAATTGGTGGCACTGTTGGTGACATTGAATCTTTGCCTTACATAGAATCTGTTCGTCAAATGCTTTGGGAAAAAGGCGAAGAAAATGCCATTGTTATTCATTTAACCTTAGTGCCTTTTTTAGCTGCTGCAGGCGAGTTGAAAACAAAACCTACTCAGCACTCTGTAAAAATGTTGATGCAAAGTGGCGTAAGTCCAGATATTTTGGTCTGTAGAACTGAGCACGAAATTTCTGATGACATCAAAAGAAAACTAGCCTTATTTTGTAATGTAAAGCAAGAAGATGTTATTCAATCTATTGATGCAGAAACTATTTATGATGTGCCTAACTTAATGTTAGCACAAAATTTAGATACGGTTGTTTTAAATAAATTAAAACTTTCTTCTAAAGGCGAACCTGAATTAAAAGTTTGGAATAACTTTTTAAGAAAGCATAAAAACCCAACATCCGAAGTTGAAATTGGATTGATTGGAAAATATATTGAATTGCAAGATTCTTATAAATCGATTACAGAAGCTTTTATTCATGCTGGTTCATCACATGAAACAAAAGTAAAAGTACGTTGGATTCATTCTGAAAGCTTATCACCTAAAACTGTAGAAAAAAAACTAGAAGGTTTAAACGGAATTTTAGTGGCTCCTGGTTTTGGAGATCGTGGAATTGAAGGAAAAATAAAAGCTGTAAAATATGCACGTGAAAACAATATTCCTTTCTTCGGAATTTGTTTAGGAATGCAAATGGCTGTGATTGAATTTGCCAGAAATGTGTTGAACTTAGAAAACGCAAGTTCTAGTGAAATGAACAAAAGCACGAAACATCCTGTTATTAATTTAATGGAAAGCCAAGAAAATGTAACTAACAAAGGTGGCACAATGCGTTTAGGTGCATGGGATTGTCAACTGACACACAACTCTAAAGTTTACAAAGCTTATAAATCTGAATTGATCAGCGAAAGACACAGACATCGTTATGAGTTTAACAACGACTATTTAACTCAAATGGAAGAAGCTGGTTTAAAAGCAACAGGAATCAACCCAAAAACTGGTTTGGTAGAAGTTGTGGAATTAGAAAATCATCCTTGGTTTGTGGGAGTTCAATATCATCCTGAATATAAAAGTACGGTTTTAAAACCTCATCCTTTATTCGTCGATTTTATAAAAGCAGCTTTGAAACAGTCTAAGAAGTAGTTCAGAGTTTAGAGTTTAGAGTTCAGAGTTCAGAGTTCAGAGTTTTATAATGGAAATGAAATAAAGAAATATTTACGCTTACTTTGAAATAATAAATTAAAAGATGCTGAAACGAGTTCAGCATGTAAAAACGGAACACAATTTGAACTATTAGAGATTCAACAATAACCGTAGAAAAATCAATTAAAATATAGTAGATTTTGCTACATTTGTCGCCTTTTTAACAAAAGATTTTCTGGCGTTAATGACAAACTGACATTTAATTTTACACATGGAACAAAAAAAATTCGATTATAATTCTTTTATTGGAATGATTCTTCTTGCAGGAATCGCATTATGGTATTTTAACACAAATCCGCCAACAGATATTCAAGAAAAAGAATCTTTAGAAGTTGTAGAAACTCCTACTGAACAAGACACTAACACAATAGATGTTGCTCCTTATTTTGAAAACGATTCAATTAAACAAATTGCACTTCAAAATCAATTAGGTGCTTTTGCACAAAGTGCAATGACAGGTGCAGAAGGTACCTCTGTTATAGAGAATAACCTAGTAAAATTAACTATTGCCAACAAAGGTGGACAGATTGTAAAAGCGTTAATCAAAAATTACAAAACCTACGATTCGCTTCCTTTATATATGATTAAAGACAATAATGCGTCTTTCAACATCAATTTTGGAACTACAGACAATCGCATTTTAAATACAAAAGATTTATTTTTTGAGCCGAACTTAACTAAAAATGGAGAAAACACTGTTTTGTCTATGAAGTTAAAAGTTTCTGATACTCAATTTTTAGAGTACAGATATGAAATTAAACCGAAAAAATATTTGGTTGATTTTTCTGTTCGTTCACAAGGTTTAAGCAACGTCATCAACGCTTCTAACCCAATTAATTTAGATTGGTCTTTAAAAGGATACAGACATGAAAAAAGCATCAAAACTGAAAATAGTATGTATTCTTACTACTACTATAAAACTGAAGATGATGTAGATTATTTAAATGCTGGCAATACAGAAGTTATAAATGATGTTGATTGGGTTGCTTACAAACAACACTTTTTTACCAGTAACCTATTAACAGATACACCTTTTGATAACGCAACTATAACCTCTACAGATTTAGTTGAAAACGAAGATATTGATACTGTTTTTACCAAAAAATACGAACTTAAAACACCTTTAGCCTTAACTGCTGGTGAATTAAATTATAACATGAAGTGGTTTTATGGCCCAAGTGATTATAACTTACTAAGCAGCGAACAATATGAAGGAACAGATTTAGATGAAATTGCAGATTTAGGTTGGGGAATTTTTGGTTTCTTAAACAGAACTATTTTTTATCCTGTATTTAATTTCTTACAAGGCTTTTTAGGTAATTATGGTTTAATCATCATTTTAATGACGATTGTTGTTAGAATTATCATGTCGCCTTTAGTATATAAATCGTATTTATCGAGTGCAAAAATGAAGGTAATCAGACCTGAATTAACTGCCTTGAATGAGAAATATCCTGGAAAAGAAAACGCTATGAAGCGTCAGCAAGAAACCATGGCCATTCAGCGAAAAGCTGGAGTTAGTATGCTTTCTGGTTGTATTCCTGCTTTATTACAAATGCCAGTATTCTTTGCATTGTTTAAGTTTTTTCCAACAAATTTAGCGTTAAGACAAGAAAGCTTTTTATGGGCACCAGATTTATCTTCTTACGATACTATTTTTAACTTGCCATTTGCGATTCCTTTTTACGGAGATCACGTAAGTTTATTCCCAATATTGGCTTCTGTAGCTATTTTCTTTTACATGAAAATGAACCAAAGTCAACAAGCAAATATGCAAGCACCAACACAAGAAGGGATGCCAGATATGAGCAAAATGATGAAGTATATGATTTACTTCTCTCCTATTATGATGTTGTTTTTCTTTAACAACTACGCAAGTTCATTAAGTTTGTATTACTTTATTTCTAACTTATTAACCATTACAATTATGTTGGTAATTAAGAACTATGTAATTGATGAAGATAAAATTCATGCACAAATTGAGGAAAACAAAAAACGTCCTGAAAAAGCGAAGAGTAAATTCCGTCAAAGAATTGATGCTGCTATGAAACAAGCACAAGAGCAACAAGCACAACAAAAAAAGAAATAAAAGGTAATACCTTTATATAATTTAAAAACCCAAAACTTAATTGTTTTGGGTTTTGTTTTTAAAAATGGGTATCTATATGAATCTTTTTTTATTAAAATATACTGCTATAAATAAATTATCTTTACAGAGTAACATAAAAGTATGATGTCCTGTTAAATTTACGGGATATGAGTATTAAAAGTTGCTATATAACGAGTTTAGGCCTAATTACGATGAAAAAGGAAGAAATAGAAACACACTTGAAAAGGAGACCTGCAGTTCACGAATTAGTAATTGGAGCTTTTATTCAAGAGCCTCTATTCTATTCAGATAACATATTTGCAGTTCCTTTAAAAGCCATAGGCTATGAAATGTTTGCTAGATATTTAGTCAAATATTCAATTGAAATTGGAAAAGCGAATGTTGATAAAAATGGAATTACAAGTTTGATTAATCAGGGAATTAATTCATTACCTGTAATTGCAATAATTTGTTTTCTTGACAAAGATGATTCTCCAGAAAATTTAGAACTAAATGCAATAGATGACTTATTAAGAGCTAAAGAAGCTTTAAGTTGGTCTTCAGGAGAAAGAATGGATACTTTTGGATATTTGATTCTTGACAGTAAAAATAGTTTTTTTAGATTGACACCTCCCAATTCAAGAAAGAGAACAAGACTTGGGTTTGGAAATACAGGAAGTGACTATTTAAAACAAATTCAAAAAATCATTGAAACCTCAAAAAATGATGAACATTTTTCCTACGCTTTATCAATATTCAAAGATGCCAATTTTGAATCTAATCAAAAGTTTAAAATTGCAAGATATTTTAATTGCTTAGAATGTTTAGCTTCAAATTTAAAAAAATCAATTGGTTCGAGAAAAGCAGTTAAAATTTTATTAGGATTGGAAAATGGTGCAATTTCAGAAATAAATATAAATGGTAAAAAATACAGATATGATGTAATAGAGATTTCAGGTCGTATTAGAGATAAATTATTTCACGGAAAACAATTCGTTAAAAAAGATTTAAATACAAAATCAAGAGATGCATTTGAACTTTATGATAATCATCCTGAGAAAATTGCTGAATCTATCCAAGGTTATTGTGAGATTGAAATAGCAAAATGGGCAAATGGAGCATCGAATGGAATAAAAAATAACTATGCACAACATCCGAATATAACAAATAGAATTACAAACATTAACTTATAAAAACATTAAAGCTAAAAATCAATAAAAAAGATTAACCCAGATTGAAAACTTTATACCAATTATTAAAAAAATTGAAAATTTAGTAAAGTAAAACAAAATATATAATTTATTTCTAATCCTAGCTTACTTACAAATATTAAAGTCAACTCACACAACCACTTTAGACCCCTTACGAATGATAAAGTAACCTCACTCAAACACTAAGTAAAGCTTCCGAATAACAAAGTCACCTCTCGCAGTCACAAAGTAAGCTTACATAAAGACTAAGTAACCCTAATCAATGACAAAGTCGCCTCTCGCAGTTGCAAAGTCACCTTACATAAAGACTAAGTAACTCTAATCAATGACAAAGTCACCCCTCGCAGTTACAAAGTCACCTTGCATAAAGACTAAGTAACCCTAATCAATGACAAAGTCGCCTTAAACAAACACAAAGTAACAATACACAAACACTAAGTAGCTTTTAATAAAACTAAAAATACCAAAAAATGTTTGAACACAAGATTATTTCTTTCTGACGCCTGTATTGAGCGAAGACGAAATAGAAAGATTAAGAGCTGCTTTTACCTTTAAATCTCCCAAAAAACAAAACATACCCATAACAAAGAATTGCTAAAATAAACGCTGTTTTAAAATCAAAACCATCGATTAAAAAATTGAAAATTTAACTAATAAGCAGTCTTTACTAAGTTATTTAGAACAATAACATCAAAAATTAATCTTTAATTATTGTTATTTTATTTTGTTCGTTTTTAAAAATGATTAGATTCGTGTAAATTTTTATTTCAATACTGTATTTTTGAAATACTTTGGTTTAATTTAAAAATGAAACGAATGAGCTCACCTCAAAAAGCATCAACTACAAATATCACTTTTGAAAAAAAAGTATGGATTACCGTTAAAATACTAATTTTAACAATTGCTATTTTATTACTATTCCAAAGCACTTTTCGTATTTTTTTATTGGTGTTGGCGGGTTCATTAATTGCTATTTTTTTTAGAAGTTTAAGCGATAAAATTCAGCGTTTCACAAATTTTAAAGAAGGTGTTTGTGTTGGCATTTCTATTTTTGCAAGTTTAGTAATAACTGCTGGATTGTTTTGGCTTATTGGGGCTAAAGTGCAAACTCAAATCACTGAACTATCAGAAACTTTACCCAAAACTATTGATTATTTAAAGAATGAAATAAACAGCAGTTCTCTTGGTGAAAATGTTATGAATAGACTAACTTCAAATAGCTCTATAAATAAAGCACAGTCTTTTGTAGGAAAGTTTTTTGAATCTACATTTGGAATTTTTGGAGATTTGTATGTTGTCTTGTTTATTGGTATATTTTTTACAATTTCACCCAACATATATACCAATGGATTTATTGAATTATTGCCTATTAAAAGACAACAAAAAGGGAAGCAAGTTTTAGAAAAATTAAACGAGCAATTACGCAAATGGCTTAAAGGAAAATTATTTTCGATGGTTGTTGTGTTTATCTTAACTGCCATTGGTTTGGCAATTATAGGCATGCCTCTTTGGTTGGTTTTAGCACTTTTAGCAGGCTTAATTAGTTTTATTCCTAATTTTGGCCCACTAATAGCTTTGATACCAGCTGTATTAGTCGCGCTTTTACAAAGTCCAACCATGGCTGCTTTAGTGATTGGTCTTTATGCTTTAATTCAATTTATAGAAAGTAATTTTATAACAACATTTGTTCAGAAAAAACTTATTAATATGCCACCAGCACTTATTATAATATCGCAATTAATTATGGGGATTTTAACTGGTGGTTGGGGATTGATCTTAGCAACACCGATTACAGTTATCGTAATTGTACTTGTGCAAGAATTATATCTTAAAGAAAGAAAATCATAACAAAAAAATCTCTATACTTTTTAAAAGTAGCGTTATTATATCAACTTATTTTCTTTGCTTTAAACCTACCAAAAAACAAAATGTATCCATAACAAAGAATTGCTAAAATAAACGCTGTTTTAAAACCAAAACCATCTATTAAACTACCAAAAATAAAAGGAATTACAGCTCCACCCACAATTGCCATACATAGCAAACCAGAAGCCTGTGCTTTTAAATCACCCAAACCTTCTAAACTTAACGTAAAAATAGTTGGGAACATAATTGAGTTGAACAAACCAACTGCTAAAATAGACCACATAGAAAGTAAACCTACTGTGTTTATGGAAATCATAATCATAAGTATTGCCAAAGTTGCAAAAATGGCTAACACTTTTCCTGGTGCCATAATTTTAGTTAAATAAGAACCTATAAATCGACCAATCATGGCTCCACCCCAATAAAAAATTACAAAAATACCCAACAATGATTTTGGATCGGAATCTGTGAAAGTTTTATTAAAAGTACTTGCAATGGTGTTGGCAATATGCATCATGGTTTCATTTTGAGCAACGACTGCTCCTAAATTCATATCAGCAAAATAATTGACCAAAAAGCTACCAATAGAAACTTCTGCACCTACGTACACAAAAATTCCTAAAGCTCCTAGTAACATAGCTTTGTTTTTTAACAACTTTCCATAACCGCCCTTTGGCACCTTTTCCATAACTGTTGGCAAGTTGATAAATCCAAAAATGATGGCTAAAATTGCAATGGAAGCAGCAATCCATAAAAAAGGTGTTTGCACTGTGGCTGCTTCTGCAACATAGTAATTCGTTTTATCAAGTTCACTTAATAGATTAATTTCTTCGGATGTTTTTACGGAATCACTTAGTAAAAATAATGCACCAATTACAGGAGCAATTGTGGTTCCTAAAGAGTTGAATGCTTGCGACAAATTTAAACGACTACTTGCACCATCTTCAGTTCCTAACAAGGCTACATAAGGATTTGCAGCCACTTGTAAAATGGTAATTCCACCAGCTAATGTAAAATATCCGATTAAAAACACTACAAAAGTTCTGTATTCTGCAGCAGGATAAAATAACAAACAGCCTAATGCCATGGTTAATAGGCCTAAAACAATTCCTTTTTTATACCCGATTTTAGATAATATAAATCCTGCAGGTAAAGAGAACACAAAGAAAGCCACAAAAAATGCAAATTGTACTAGCACTGTTTTTGCATACGACATTTCGAAAACATCTTTTAATCTTGGCACTAAACTATCGACTAACACTGTAATAAATCCCCAAAGGAAAAATAACGTCGTTAAAAAAATAAAAGCACTTTTGTAGGATTTCTTGGTTGTTGACATTGAAAAAAGTTATGAATTTTGAGTAATTAGTTTTAAGTTTAAAAATATGCTAACTCTTATTAAAAAAATCTGATTTGATATTCTTGTTTTCTTTGTTTTTGTAAATGTTATAACTAAACCACTCATGAATAGAATACGCTCCTGTTTCACCTTGTTTATTCACAGCAATGTAACCGACTTGAAAGTCTTTAAAATTCTTTCCTGGTTTGTTTACAATTCGTCCAATAGCTTCTTCACAAGCTTCTTGTGGAGTTCTTCCTTGACGCATTAATTCCACAATTAAAAAGCTACCTACTGTTTTTAAAACTTCTTCTCCTAAACCTGTTGCAGAGGCTCCCCCAATTTCATTATCTACAAACAAACCTCCACCAATTATGGGTGAATCTCCTACTCTACCAGCCATTTTATATGCCAATCCACTTGTGGTACAAGCTCCAGAAATATCTCCTTTTTTATCAATAGCTAACATTCCAATGGTATCATGATTTTCGATATTGATAATCGGTTTGTATTCTGATGTTTCTTTCCATTTTTCCCAAGCTTTTTTAGAAGCCTCTGTTAATAAATCCTCAGGTTCAAAGCCTTTAGAAATGGCAAACTTTTTTGCGCCTTCACCCACTAACATTACATGTGGAGTATCTTCCATGACTTTTCTTGCTACAGAAATTACGTGTTTGATGTTTTTTACACCTAAAACTGCTCCATAATTTCCTGTTGAATCCATAATACAAGCATCTAGAGTTACATCTCCATCTCTATCAGGTAAACCTCCTTTTCCTACAGATTGTCCTTTTTCATTGGCTTCTTCTATTCTACAGCCTTCTTCTACTGCATCTAAAGCAGATCCTCCTTTTTCTAGAACTGCTGCAGCAGTTTCTACGGCTAAATCTGTTTTCCAAGTGGCAATAACCAATGGTTTTATAACTTTTGATGATGCTACACCAATTTTTTTATCTTTTGTAGTTTCATCACATGAAATTAATGATGATGATACAGCAACCAATCCTAAACCTGTAGCTGATGCTTTTTTTATAAAATTTCTTCTTTTCATTTATTCTGAATAACTTTTACTGTTTATCTTATTTGGATTTCATCTACAAAAATCCAACTTCTTCCATCATGTTTGTAACCTAAATGCCATTCAGGAAGTTTGCCTAATTTTTTTGCAATGATTTTTATGTATCTAACTTTTGTATTTGGAGGATATTTAAAAATATATTCTTGAATTTTTACATTTTCATTTTCTTTAGTGTTATCGACTGAATAATCACCTAGAGATTTATAACTTTTAGCATCAGAAGAAATTAAAATCTCTACTTCAGAAGGAAGAAAAATCCATGAGCGTTGGTCTTCTAAGAAATTGACTTCTAATCTACCTTCATTATTATCTTCTTTTCCTAAATCAACAATAGCCACTAAATCTGTATTATGATATCCTTGCCAAGTGCCTGTTCTAAAATCTTCTGTTCCAAGAATTCCATCAATTAAAGCATTATTTCCACCAGCATTATATTGATTTGCATACTTGCTTTGTAATTCAATTTTAAGGTTTGGATCTATTTTATAAAAAGTTGTGGTAATTGTTTTACTTTTTGTTTCTCCTTTTTGGGCATAAACTGATAATGTCAAGGCTTCAGAAATTAAAATTGGATATTCATATTTTTTAAATTTATGACCAAATGAAAAATATATTTCTGCATCTTTATCAACAGACTTTAACTCTATTTCTGTACTTTCTTTAAAAGCAATATCTCCTTTTGCAATAAAAGGTGATGCCACAATTACATGTTCTTTAATTTCTGTTGATGGAATAAATTCATCTTTTGTTCCCCAATTTGTAGGTTGATCTGTCATTTCAAAAATCAAACTTCCACCATTCATAATAGCTGTATGATTGATATACGAATACTCATAGTTTTCTCCATTTAATTTTACAGATTTGATGTATTTGTGCTCTTTAGATTTATATACAACATCTACCGTGAATGATTTTCCAGATTCTAAATTAATAGTAGCCTTATTAAATAATGGACTTCCAATAATATATTGATTAGCACCAGGAGTTACAGGATAAAAGCCTAAAGAAGAAAAAATATACCAAGCACTCATTTGTCCACAATCTTCATTTCCTGAAATTCCATCTGGAGCATTTGTGTACAATTCTGTTAAAATCTGACGTACTTTTTCTTGAGTTTTATAAGGTTTGTTTACAAAATTATACAAATAAGCCATGTGATGACTAGGTTCATTACCATGTGCATATTGCCCAATTAAACCAGTAATATCTACTTGATGACTTCCAGAAGTTTTATCGTTAGCTGTAAATAATTTATCTAACTGATTTTCTAATTGCTGCTTTCCTCCTAACAATTTTGTAAAACCTACAATATCTTGAGGCACATAAAAACTGTATTGCCAAGAATTGGCTTCTGTATAATTAAAGTTTACTTCATAAGGATCAAAAGGTGCAAACCAGGTATTTCTAAATCTACCTCTCATAAATTGCGTACTTGGATCAAAAATATTCTTATAATATTGTGCTCTTTGTGAGTAGGTTTTATAATCATTTTCTTTACCCATTGCTTTTGCCATTTGTGCAATTGTCCAATCATCATAAGCATATTCTAAGGTTTTAGAAACCGATTCAGATTCTTTTTCTACAGGAATAAAACCATAGTTTTTATACGAATCTAAACCTAATTTATCGCGAGTTGCAGAATGTTTCATTGCTTCTAAAGCCTTATTAGCATCAAAACCTTGTATACCTTTTAAATAGGCATCTGCAATTACAGGCACTGCATGATATCCAATCATACAACCTGTATAATTTGCAGCTAAATCCCAAATTGGCATAATGCCACCTTCATCATATTTAGCCAAAAAAGTATTGATAAAATCGTTGGTTTTTTCTTGCTCTATAATGGTATATAGAGGATGTGCAGCTCTATACGTATCCCATAATGAAAACACTGTATAATAATCAAAATCTTTAGTTTTATGGATTTCTAAATCCATTCCTCTATATCTCCCATCCACATCTTGATACAAATTTGGAGCTAATGCAACATGATACATAGAAGTATAAAAGTTGACTTTATTGTCTTCATTTTCATCTTCTATAACAATTTTTTCTAATTGTTGTTCCCAAAAATCTTGTGCTGTTTTTTTTACTTCTTCAAATGATTTGCTACCAATTTCTCCTTCTAAATTCTTTCTAGCTCCATCAACATCAACAGCAGAAATTCCTATTTTAATAAATACAGGTTCGTTATTTGGATTGATAAAATTTAAAGCAGCTTTTCTACCACCAACTAAACCATCTTGCAAAGGTGACTGTAAAACATCTGTAAATGGATGTGAAGTTTTTATAACATAAAACAATCGTTGATCTGTTGCCCATGCTTTAGAATGACGATAACCTACAATTTCTGTATCCGAAATTTTATCGATTTTAGCATCTAAAACTTCATCTCTATGCTCTAAATCTAAAATTACAAATTGATTTTCAGCAGTAGGAAAATTATATTTGTGCATTCCACTTCTTTTAGAAACTGTTAATGCTACATCAATATTTGTATCATCTAAATGCACTTTGTAAAAACCAGGCTCTGCAACTTCATTCTTATGAGAAAATTTAGATTTATAGCCTTCAACTTGCACAGAGCTTGACGAGGTGTTTGCTCCATTATTAAATATTTGCTTATTGGTTGGCATCAGTAAAATATCTCCATAATCAGAAACTCCTGTTCCACTTAAATGGGTGTGTGAAAATCCGTAAATTTCATTGTCTGAATAATGGTAACCTGAACAACCATCCCAACCATCCAACCTTGTGTCTGGAGATAATTGCATCATTCCAAAAGGCAAAGTTGCACCAGGATATGTGTGTCCATGACCATCAGTTCCTATAAAAGGATTTACATAAGAAATTAAAGGTTTGTCTTTTTGGGCTTCATGAATTTCGATTTCTGGTTTGCAAGATATTATTGTAAATACGAGAAGAAAAAGAGAAAAAAATTGAAGCTTCATCAAAATAGATTATTAAATTCGTATCAAATATAACAGAAAATGAAAATCCATCATTATTTCTTAGCACTTTTTATTTTAATTTTTTGGGGATGCCAAAATCACACTCAAAAACCAATTGAACCGAATATTATTCCGAAACCTGTTTCTCTAACACTTGAAAAAGAAGTTTTTGTTTTAAATAAAAACACTTCTTTGGCACTGTTTGGGGAATTTGAAAGTGTTGCAAACTTTTTTAATTCCTATTTAAAAGAAACATTCGATTTAGAACTAACCTCAAAAAAAAGTAGCAATCAAATTATATTTAAAAAAAATGATTCTATAAAAAATGATGAAGGTTATAAACTTAAAATTAGTCAAAATAAAATATTAATTGAGGCTAAAACTAAAAATGGTGCTTTTTACGCAGTGCAATCTTTAATACAACTATTACCAATTAAATCCGATTTAAATGAAATTGCAATTCAATGTTTAGAAATTGAAGATGCTCCTCGTTTTTCTTACAGAGGAATGCACTTAGATGTTGCTCGTCATTTTTTCTCTGTAGATTTTATAAAAAAATATTTAGATATAATGGCCATGCTAAAAATGAATACGTTTCATTGGCATTTAACAGAAGATCAAGGTTGGCGAATTGAGATTAAAAAATATCCGAAATTACAAGAAATTGCAGCTTTTAGAAAAGAAACGTTACTTGGGCATTATTCAGATCAACCTCATCAATTTGATGGAAAAAAATATGGTGGATTTTACACACAAGAAGAAATTAAAGACATTGTAACTTATGCAACTGAAAGACAAATTACTGTAATTCCAGAAATTGAAATGCCAGGACATAGCCAAGCTGCAATTGCTGCGCATCCTGAGTTGGGTTGTTCTGGAAAACAAGTTGAAGTTGCAACAAAATGGGGAGTTTTTGAAGAAGTTTATTGCTCAAAAGAAACAACATTCAAATTTTTAGAGGATGTTATTGATGAAGTTGTGGAATTATTTCCTGGAAAATATATTCATATTGGTGGTGATGAAGCTCCAAAAACAAATTGGAAAAAATGTGAAAATTGTCAAAATCTCATCAAAAAAGAAGGTTTAAAAGACGAACATGAATTGCAAAGTTATTTCATTACAAGAATGGAGAAATACATCAACCAAAAAGGAAAACAAATTATTGGTTGGGACGAAATTTTAGAAGGTGGTTTGGCACCCAATGCAACTGTGATGTCTTGGAGAGGAATATCTGGAGCTATTGAAGCTGCCAAACAAAAACACGATGTAATTTTAACTCCTAATTCTCATTTATATTTCGATTATTATCAGTCTGATAACGAAAACGAACCCTTAGCAATTGGTGGTTTTTTACCTTTAGAAAAAGTGTATAATTTTAATCCAATTCCAACAGAATTAACTGAAGCCGAGGCAAAATATGTTTTAGGTGCACAAGGAAATGTTTGGACAGAATATATGCCAACTTCAGAAAAAGTAGAATATATGGCGTTTCCAAGAGCAATTGCTTTGAGTGAAGTAGTTTGGTCATCAAAAGAAAACAGAAATTATACCGATTTTATAAAACGTTTAGAGCATTTTAACAAACGTTTGGATGCCATGAATGTGAATTATGCCAATCATATTTATGAGATAAAAGGAGCATTGTTAAATGATAATGGTAAAATGAGTTATCAACTAGAAACTACAACAGATAATAAAATTGTCTATAGTTTGGATGGAAATCAACCTACTTATTTATTATATCCTGAGTATGAAAAACCCATTCAAATTGACTCATCAACAACTATAAAAGCTTTTGTAATTGATAAAAATGGAGAACAATTGGGAAATACTTTTACCCAAAAAATAAATTTACACAAAGCTGTTGGAGCAAATATTTCTTTGAATGTAAAGCCTCATAAAGCATACAATGCTGGAGGTAAACAAGCTTTAATAAACGGGATTTCTGGAAACAACAAACGTTATGGAGATAAAGAATGGTTGGGTTTTTCTGGAGAAGATGTAGAAATTAATATTGATTTAGGTAAGAATAGAATAATAAAAAAAATAAAAATGAGGTTTTATGATGCAAATGGACAATGGATTTATAACCCAGGAGAAGTTTGGGTAACTGTTTATAATGATGACGATTTACCAAATAAAAATGATGAATTAATAAAAGTAGATATCGAACATTTTGCAGAATTACTAATTATTCCAATTCCAGATAATACTCAAATTAGAAATTATGAATATAATTATACACCATTTAGTTTTTTTGATGATAAAAATAAAAAAAATAGATATATAAAAATTTGGGTGAAAAACTACGGAATTATTCCAGAAGGAAAACAAGGTGCAGGAAACAAAGCTTGGACGTTTATTGATGAAATAATTGTAGAGTAATATGGTTTTAGAAATTTGCGCAAACTCTTATCAATCAGCAATAAACGCTCAAAATGCTGGAGCAGACAGAATTGAACTTTGTTCAGAGCTATCAGTTGGTGGAGTAACTCCAAGTTATGGTCTGTTGAAAAAAATATCTGAAGAAATTACCATTCCTGTAAATGTTTTAATAAGACCAAGAAGTGGTGATTTTTGTTATACTGATGATGAATTTGAGCAAATGAAAATAGACATACAACTTTGTAAAGAATTAGGTTTTAACGGAATTGTTTCTGGAGTTTTAAATTCGGATAACTCTATTGATATTAAAAGAACAAGAGCGTTAATTGAACTTTCTAAACCACTTTCATTCACCTTTCACAGAGCTTTTGATTGTGTTTCGAATCCAAAAGAATCTCTGCAAATTCTTATAAATTTAAAAGTTGATAAAATTTTAACTTCTGGCTTACAAGAAAAAGCTGAAAACGGAATTCAACTTTTAATTGATTTACAAAAAATTGCAAAAGATAAATTGATCATTCTTCCAGGAAGTGGCATCAATCCTAGAAATGCGCATGTATTTAAAGAAGCTGGTTTTAAAGAAATTCATACTTCTGCCACAAAAGAAATAAGAAATTCAAACGTATTTTTTGATTCAACCAAACAAACCGTTTCTGATACAAAAACAATTCAAAAAATTTTAAAAGTGATAAAAGATGCGTAAAATTATTTTTGGCTTATTAATCCTTTTATTTTTTGGCTGTAATTCAATTAAAAAAGATAAACCAATTCAGCAAAAATTACATACAAATTGGCAGTTTAAAGGAATTGATACTTTAGATTGGAAAACAGCTATTGTTCCTGGAAATATATTCACAGATTTATTACATCATAAAATTATTGAAGATCCATTTATCAAAAACAATGAAGAAAAAGTACAGTGGGTTTCTACAAAAAGCTGGGAATATAAAACTACATTTTCTCTATCTGATGAAGTTTTAGCGAAAAAAAATATTGAAATTAATTTTGATGGGTTAGATACCTATGCGAAAATTTACATTAATGGAAACTACCAACTAAACACAGATAATGCTTTTAGAACATATTCAATTCCTGTAAAAGAATTGGTAAAAAAAGAAAATGAATTACGCATCGTTTTTACAAATACTGATGAAATTGAAAAGACTAAATCTAAAAATAATCCTTATAAATTGCCTGAAGGAAATAGAATTTACACAAGGAAAGCGCAGTTTCAATATGGTTGGGATTGGGGACCGAAATTAAATACTGCTGGTATTTGGAAAGATGTTTCTATACAAGCTTGGGATGATTTAAAGTTTGAGAATATATTTATCAGACAACAAAAAGTCAACAAAGAAAAGGCTAATTTATCTGTTGAAATTGAAATTAAAAGTGATTCTGATAAAGAAATAAACCTTTTCACTAAAATTAATAGTGATGTAATTTCTTCAAACATTTCCTTAAAAAAAGGGAAACATATCTATAAAATTCCAATAGAAATATTGAATCCAAAATTGTGGTGGACACATAATTTAGGAAAACCGTATTTGTATAATTTTACTTTTCAATTGATTTCTGATTCGCAAATAAAAGATCAGAAAACAATAAAGAAAGGAATTAGAACTATAAAACTCATCACAGAAAAAGATAGTATTGGAGAATCGTTTTATTTTGAATTGAATGGAAAACCTGTTTATATGAAAGGTGCCAATTACATTCCACAAAATAGTTTTCAGAATAAAGCAACCAGTCAACATTATGAAAAATTACTTTCTGATGTTGTTGAATCTAACATGAATATGTTGCGTGTTTGGGGAGGTGGAATTTATGAAAACGATATTTTTTACGATTTATGTGATGAAAAAGGAATCTTAATTTGGCAAGATTTCATGTTTGCTTGTGCTATGTATCCTGGAGATGTCGAGTTTTTAGCAAATATTAAAGAAGAAGCTAAACAGCAAGTAAAACGTTTACGAAATCACGCTTCTATTGCTTTATGGTGTGGAAATAATGAAAATTCAGAAGGTTGGAAACGTTGGGGTTGGCAAGCAAACAGAAGCAAAGAGGAAATTCAAGATATTTGGAATGATTATTTAGCAGTTTTTAATGATATTTTGCCAAAAGTAGTTTCAGAAAATTCGGAAACTAATTATTGGGAAACTTCTCCAAAATATGGAAGAGGAAATCCGAAATATAAAACAGAAGGTGATGCTCATGATTGGTGGATTTGGCATGATGCCTACCCTTTTGAACACCTAAAAAATAATGTTCCAAGATTTATGAGCGAGTTTGGCTTTCAGTCTTTCCCAAGTTTTGAAACGATAAAATATATTAATCAAGCTGATAGCATTAATTTAAAAACAGCTGCTATAAAATCGCATCAAAAACATGTAAGAGGTTTTCAATTGATTGATGAATATATGGCTAGAGATTATAATATTCCTACAAATGACGAAGATTATGTATACGTTAGTCAGCTATTACAAGCTAAAGGAATTGTGATGGGAATTGAAGCACAAAGAAGAGCAAAACCTTATAATATGGGTACTTTATTTTGGCAATTAAACGATTGTTGGCCTGCAATTTCTTGGTCTTCTATCGATTATTTTGGCAATTGGAAAGCGCTGCAATACAAATCTAAAAAAGCTTTTGAAAATGTTTTAATATCTTCAACTATAAAAAATGATAGCATAAAAACATTTGTTATTAATGATACTTTTAAAAATATAAATGGAGATTTAATTTTAAAAATAATCGATTTTAATGGCAAAGAAATTTGGTCAGATTCTAATGAAATTGAAGTTTTAGAAAATAGCAGCAAAAATTATTATCGTTTTTCTTTGGATAAAATTGATAGAAATTCTTCACTTTTAGTGGCTGAATTCAATACTGAGAAATCATATTTCTATTTTGCAAAACCAAAAGATTTACAATTACCAACTGGAGATATTACAAAAAAAATTAAAAAAACAAAACATGGATTTTCTGTTACTCTAAAAAGTAACGTTTTACAAAAAGATGTTTTTCTATTTACTACCCAAAAAGGACATTTTTCTGATAACTTTTTTGATTTGTTACCTAATGAAACCAGGATTATTGAATTTAAAACTGATGCTAAAACTTTAGAAGATTTAAAGTTGAAAACATTAAATAATATTAATGTTGCCTACTAAAAAAAACTTTTTAAAAACCCTAATCCATATCCAAAAAACTGAGTTAATGAAGTAAAAACACTTAAAAATGCTACTTGTAAATTCTTATTTTGAAATAAAGAATCCATAAAAATTAGAACAAAATAGATTCCATAAAAATATAAAAGTTGAGGAAATCCTAGAATTAAAAAAATAAAACTTAAACCAAACCCTAGAATAAACAAACTTGGAAACAAATAGGTAATTTTTGAAGTCTGTGGATATTTTTGATTCAAAATTGGTCTTGCAGTTCCAAAACCATAGGTTTGTTTAAAAAATTGTTTAATGGAACTTCTTCTTTTATGAAATACAAATGCCTTTTCTATCAATTGTGTTTCAAAACCATGTTCCCAAAGTCGAAATGTTAAATCGATATCTTCTCCGTTTTTCATTTTCGAAAAACCATTTGTTTTTTCGAATCCTTTTTTTGACAAACCCAAATTAAAACTTCTGGGTTGAAATTTACCAACTGCTTGCTTTTTACCACGAATTCCTCCTGTAGTTAAAAAACTAGTCATAGAGTAATTAATAGCTTTTTGTAATAATGTAAAACTTTGATGTGCTGCATCAGGCCCACCAAAAGCGTCTGTATAATTTATTTCTAATGTTTTTTTTACTTCTGATAGATATTGAGTTGGAACAATTACATCTGAATCTAAAATAATGAAATAGTTTCCCAACGCTTTTTGCATTCCGAAATTTCTACTTGCTCCTGCTCCACTATTTTCTTTAAAAAAATATTTTAAATCAAGTTGATTGGTATACTTTTCTATAATCGCTCCACATTTTTCTGTGGAACCATCTTCAATAATTAAAACCTCAAAATCATCAGAGAAATCTTGTTTTGTAAGACTTTCTAATAACTCGTCAATTTCTTTTGGACGATTATACACTGGAATGATGATGGAAAAATTGAGGTTCAATAGTTATTCGTTTATTACAGAGAATAGAATTTCATTTCCGTTAATTTTAAAAAGGACTTCATTATAAGTAGGTTCTTTAAAATTTTCAGCTTCCTCTGCAGTAATATTATAATCTATTTTGGTGACAGATTTATTTACGGATTTAGAAAAATCAGATTCAATTTTGTTTTCATCAGAAGCTAATTTTAAAGTTACATTTTCATTGCTAAATGTTAACGAACTTCCTTTTTTACTTTTTAAGTCTGTTGCACTTACAATAATTGTTTCCAGAATTAAAAAACCTCCTAATTCATTTACTCTCAAATATAAATCTCCATAGTTGGAAGTTGCAAATTTATTGATGCCAACAGTTTTTATATTTTCTTCAATTTGAAGATCTACTTCTGTTCTTTCCATCAAATTAAAACTTTCTGATGCTTTGAATACTTTATCAATTTTCTTAAAAAAACCCATTCATTTTATTTTACACGAAACTACAAAAACAAGCGTAAACAAAAAATGCAAACCGGATTTGATTTGCATTTTTTAATTTTCTAAAAGCTACCAAACAAGTTTAGCCCAGATTGAACGACCTGTTTGAGCTCTTTTTCTTCTTTTTCAGAAGAAAAAAGCGAGTAGTAAAAGCTGGAAATAGCTCCAAAAAATATTACTCAAATTTATCCATTATAGGATCGCTTACGCCCATGTTTGAGAATCCTCCATCATGAAATAAGTTTTGCAACGTAACTTTCTTCGTTAAATCTGAAAACATCGTAATTGTATAATCTGCACACTCTAAAGCTGTTGCATTTCCTAAAGGACTCATTTTTTCTGCATACTCAATAAAACCGTCAAAACCTTTTACACCACTTCCTGCTGTTGTTGGGGTTGGCGATTGAGAAATTGTATTGACACGAACCTTGTAGTCTCTTCCAAAAAAGTAACCAAAACTACGTGCAATACTCTCTAAATACGCTTTATTATCAGCCATATCATTGTAATCTGGAAATACTCTTTGAGCAGCTATATAGGTTAAAGCAACTATGGAACCCCATTCTGACATGGCTTCTTTGTTGTATAAAACATTCATGGTTTTATGAAACGAAACTGCAGAAATATCCCAACCTTTTGTAGTGAAATCGTAATTTGGATCTGTGTAATGTTTTCCTTTTCGTACGTTTACAGACATGCCAATAGAATGCAAAACGAAATCGATTTTACCTCCTAAAATCTCCATCGATTTTTCTACCAAATTTTCTAAATCTTGGATAGAAGTTGCATCTGCTGCAATAACTTGCGAACCTGTTTTTTGCGCTAATTCATTCAATTCGCCCATTCTCAAAGCAATTGGTGCATTTGTTAACACAAATTCTGCTCCTTCTTCATGTGCTCTTTCAGCAACTTTCCAAGCAATGGATTGCGAGTTTAATGCGCCAAAAATAATTCCTCTTTTTCCTTTTAGTAAATTGTACATATTTCAGTAATTTGTCGTTAGTTTTTAGATGATAGTCTTTTGTTTCTCAAAATTAACTTATAGTATACATAGTTTTTTTTGAGTCTTTTTTCTATTCTCTATTTTCTTTAGTCTTATTTTTTTTCACAAGAAACTAAAAATTCCCCTTTGGGGATTTAGGGGCTTGTTAAAAGCTCCTTTGCATGCGTTAATGCTGAGTCTGAAATGTCTTTACCACTTAACATTTCTGCAATTTCTTTAACTCTTTCTTCTGGTGTTAATTGCTTTAAATTCGTTGTGGTTATTCCCTTAACTTCCTCTTTATAAACTTTATAATGGCTTTTTCCTTTGGATGCTATTTGTGGTAAATGTGTAATAGCAATTACTTGCATATTTTTACTCATTTGTTGCATAATTGCAGCAATTTTATTGGAAACTTCTCCAGAAACTCCAGTGTCAATTTCATCGAAAATAATGGTTGGTAATTGTGTGTTTGCAGATAAAACTGTTTTTACTGATAGCATTATTCTTGATAATTCTCCTCCAGAAGCTACTTTTTTCAATTCGCCAAAATTACCACCTTTATTTGCTGAGAATAAAAATTCTAATTCGTCTTTTCCGTTTGCAAAATAGTTTTTAGTTGGTTTTATTTTGATTGAAAAACGAGCATTTTCCATGCCTAAATCTGCCAATAAAAACTCTAATTCTTTTTTAAGACCAGGAATTGCATTTGCTCTACTTTTAGAAATTAATTCAGCAACTTTATCTAACTTCACAGCAACATCAGCAATTTCTTTTTTCTTGTTGTTGATGGTTTCTTCAGCGTTTTCTACCTGACTTACTTTTTCTGATAATTCTTCAAAAACCTTTAGTAAATCTTCATTATTAGAAGCGTAATGTTTCTTTTGCAAATTGTACAACAATTGCAATCTATCATTAATTTCTTCTATTTCATTCGGATTGAACTCCACGTTTTCATTCGCGTCTTCTAGTTCATTAACAATGTCATCAACTTCTATTTTTACTGATGTAATTCTCGCTGATAAATCTTGATATTCTTTAGAAAATGTGGCAATTTTAGACAATTTATGATCCAAAGAATTTAATAAATTTTGAAGTCCAATTTCGTCATTGGCAGAAATTTCTAAGGCTTCAGATAAGTTTAATTTGATATCTTCGATATTGTTAAGTTTCTCTAACTTGTCTTCTAATTCTTCTTGCTCATCAACTTTAATTTTCGCTTCTTCTAATTCATTAAAAAGATGCAAATTATAATCATATTGTTGATTTGCTTCTTTTTGAACAGCTTCTAAACCTTGTAATTCTCTTTTAAGTTGATTCAATTTTATAAAGCCTCTCTTGTAAGAATCTATTTTATCTTGATTTTTTGCCAAAGCATCTACAATAGAAAATTGAAAACTATTGTCAGACAATTCCATGGTTTGATGCTGAGAATGTACATCAATCAATTTTTCTCTCAACTCATTTAAAACCGATAATTTTATAGGAGTATCGTTTACAAAAGCACGCGATTTTCCTGAAGGTAAAATTTCTCTTCTAATAATTGTGATTTCCTCATAATCTAAATCGACTTCTTCAAAAAAATCTTTTAAATTATAATTTTTGATAGCAACTTTAGCTTCTACAACACATTTTTTAGACGTGTCTTTTAAAGAAGATAAATCTGCTCTATTGCCTAAAACCAATCCTAAAGCACCTAATAAAATAGATTTTCCTGCACCAGTTTCTCCAGTAATTATGGATAAACCAGAAGAAAAATCAATGGTTAATTGATTGATTAAAGCGTAGTTATTAATGGATAATTGTGTAAGCAAGTTCGCTGTTTTTTAGACCTTAAAATTAATAAAAATTAATGAATTATGATGCAATAAAAACTTCAGAAAAAGGATTCGTTAAATGCTTAACTTCTTGTCTTTTTTGTTTTAGATTTTAAAGGCAATACTTTTTTCAGGTTTTCTACAATACTATATGTTGCAGGACAAATAAACGTGTTTGCAATTGTTAAATCTGTAATCCCAATAAATTTTCTACGATTTGTGTGCGGATATTCTGCACATGCTTTTGGGCGAACATCATATATAAAACAAGTATTATCAGATTCGTCTAAAAAAGAACAAGGAGACGATTTTAACACCATAAAATTATCTTCATCTCTTTGCAAATAAGTATTTGTAAAATCGACAACTTTCATTTTTAAATGCTTAGAAATACGCTCAGTATCTTTATCTGTAAAAATAGGACTTGTAGTTTTACAGCAATTTCCACAGTCTAAACAATCCGTTTTTGCAAACTCTGCATCATGCAATTCTTGCATTACATAGTCCAAATTTTTGGGAGTTCTTTTCTTTAAATTAGCAAAATATTTTCTATTTTCCTGTAAAGCTTCCTCTGCTAATTTTGGTAATTGTTCTAAACGTTTTTCCATAGTGCAAAAATACAATTTAATACTTGAAAAGTAGATTTTTATACATGCTATTGTCTTTAATATTTATGCTTTTATAAAACTAAAAAGATCTTAAACTGACTAAATTAATGTAAATACAGTCAGTATATTGACTATATTTACATTAATACAGTCAATTTCTAATAAATTTACCTATATTTGAAATATGAAATCAGAAATAGAAAGAGCTGTAATTAATGTTGTTAACAGAAAAGCGCAACCTAATAAAGTAATATTATTAGTAGGTGCAAGACGTGTTGGAAAAACAAGATTTATCAAAAAATATATTGGTAATTTTTCTTCGGATAAAGTGCTAAAACTAAATGGCGAAGATATAGATGATGCAACTTTGCTAACAAAAAGAAGCGTTGCCAATTACAAACGTTTGTTAAATGGAATCGATTTATTAGCCATTGATGAAGCACAACACATCCCCAATATTGGTTTAATTTTAAAATTGATTATTGATGAAATTGAAGGAATAAAAATAATAGTTACTGGCAGTTCTATGTTTGATTTAAACAATCAATTAGGAGAACCTTTGGTGGGCAGAAAATATACTATTTACATGTATCCTATAAGTCAGATTGAATTTAACAAATACGAAAACTATAAAATAACTACGGAAAAATTAGAAGAACGTTTATTATTTGGAGGTTATCCTGAATTGATTCACATCAATGACTGGAGAGACAAGCAAGAATATCTTCAGGAAATTATTAATGATTATCTTTTAAAAGATATTTTGATCTTTCAAAACATAAAGAAAGCAGACAAAATTTACAATTTATTACGATTATTGGCTTTCCAAATTGGCAATGAAGTTTCTTTAAATGAGTTGGGCAATCAGCTACAAATTTCTAAAAATACCGTTGAAAATTATTTGGATTTATTAACCAAGGTTTTTGTAATTTTTAAAGTGGAAGGTTTTAGCAAAAATTTACGAAAAGAAGTTACAAAATCGAGCAAGTGGTATTTTTATGATGTTGGTATAAGAAATGCAATCATAAAAAACTTTACTATTTTACAGAATAGAAATGATGTTGGCCAACTTTGGGAAAACTATCTTATTGTAGAGCGAATGAAAAAGCAGGAATACCAAAGAATCTCTAGAAATAATTATTTCTGGCGAACTTACGACCAGCAAGAATTAGATTGGTTGGAAGAAAAAGCAGACGATTTATGTGCGTACGAATTTAAATGGTCTGCAAGAAAAAAAGTAAAAATACCAACTGCTTTTAGGAAAGCTTATACTAATGCGAATTTTGAGGTAATTAGTAAAGACAATTATTTGGATTTTATCACTTAAAAACTCATTTAAAATCAAGTGAATTCAACCTTAAAAAAATAAATAAATTTACGTAATTTCGCAGTTCAATTTTTCGAGACTTCAATGAACATTCAAAAAACTATAGAAACCAAAGTAAAAGAAGGTTTTTTAGCTTTATACAATATAGAAATTCCAACTGTAGATTTCCAACCCACTCGTAAAGAATTTGAAGGAGATATTACTGTGGTTGTGTTTCCTTTATTACGTTATAAAAAAGGCAATCCTGTTGCTATAGGTGAAGATTTAGGAAAGTATTTAGTAGAAAATATTGAAGAAATAACAAATTTTAATGTTGTAAAAGGCTTTTTGAATTTAGTGGTTGATGATGCTTTTTATCTCAACTTTTTCAATTCAATATATAAAGATTCCAATTTTGGTTTTGTTTCGCAAAAAGCGGATGAAAAAGCAATAATGGTAGAATATTCATCTCCAAACACCAACAAACCATTGCATTTAGGGCATGTTCGTAATAATTTATTGGGATATGCTGTTGCAGAAATCATCAAAGCATCAGGTAAAAAAGTATATAAAACTCAAATTATAAACGATAGAGGAATTCATATTTGTAAATCGATGTTGGCTTGGCAAAAATTTGGCGAAGGAGAAACTCCAGAATCTACAGGTTTAAAAGGCGATAAATTGGTTGGGAATTATTATGTGAAATTCGACCAAGAATATAAAAAAGAAATTGGCAACTTAGTTGCATCTGGCATTTCTGAAGAAGAAGCAAAAAAACAAGCGCCAATTATTTTAGAAGCACAAGAAATGCTTTTAAAATGGGAAGCTGGAGACGAAGCTGTTGTATCACTTTGGAAAGAAATGAACTCTTGGGTGTATAAAGGTTTTGACATCACTTATAAAAATATGGGTGTTAATTTTGATACGCTTTATTTTGAGAGTGATACGTATTTATTAGGAAAAGATGTAGTTGCCCAAGGATTAGAAAAAGGTGTTTTCTTTAAAAAAGAAGATGGTTCTGTTTGGTGCGATTTAACAGATGATGGTTTGGACGAGAAAATCGTTTTACGTTCAGATGGTACAGCTGTCTACATGACCCAAGATATTGGAACTGCCATTCAACGTGTAAAAGATTTTCCTGATGTTGGAGGAATGGTGTATACTGTTGGTAATGAGCAAGATTATCATTTTCAAGTGTTGTTTTTAATCTTAAAGAAACTAGGTTTTGATTGGGCAAAACAATTGCATCATTTAAGTTATGGAATGGTAGATTTACCTTCTGGGAAAATGAAATCGAGAGAAGGAACTGTAGTAGATGCAGATGATTTAATGACAGAAATGTCTGAAACTGCTAAAGAAATTTCAGAGGAATTAGGGAAACTAGATGGATATTCTGATGAAGAAAAAACAGCATTGTATAAAACAATTGGTTTAGGAGCTTTAAAATATTTTGTTTTAAAAGTAGATCCTAAAAAGAGAATTTTGTTTGACCCAAAAAGTTCTGTAGATTTTCAAGGAAATACGGGTCCTTTTATGCAATATACGTATGCTAGAATTCAGTCGATTATCAGAAAAGCAGATTTTGATTATTCGAATCCTGTTGTTGTAACATTACACGAAAAAGAGAAGGAATTATTAAAACAATTAGCATTATATCCTGAAACAATTCAATTAGCTGCTGCAAATTATTCGCCAGCAATTATTGCGAATTACACGTATGATTTGGTAAAAGAATTCAACTCTTTTTATCAAAATGTATCTATTTTAGGAGAAGATGATCAAAATAAAAAAATATTTAGAGTGCAATTAGCAGATAAAGTTGCTGAAACTATAAAATCGGCTTTTTCTTTGTTAGGAATTGAAGTTCCTGAAAGAATGTAAAAAACTCATTTTAAGCTTTCTAAAATAAAGGAATTGGTATAAAATAAGTTCGAATTTTATCAATATAAATATGGTAAAAAAAGTAAGCTAAAATTATAGATTAATCAAAATTCAAGAAAAGAATAGTTAAAAAATTAAAATAAACAACATCAATAAGAAAGTTTAAAAAATTTGTTATTACATTTAAACTTTCAAAGATAAAACTTTTAAAAAATCAACATGAAATACGACATCATTATTATTGGATCTGGACCTGGAGGATATGTAACTGGAATTAGAGCATCTCAATTAGGCTTTAAAGTTGCGATTGTAGAAAAAGAATCTTTAGGAGGTATTTGCCTAAACTGGGGCTGTATACCAACAAAAGCTTTATTAAAATCTGCACAAGTGTATGATTATTTAAAACATGTGGATCAATATGGTTTAAAAGCAGAATCTATTGATAAAGATTTTGATGCCGTAATTAAACGAAGCAGAGGTGTTGCAGATGGAATGAGCAAAGGTGTTGCTTTTTTAATGAAGAAAAATAAAATTGATATTATTAACGGTTTTGGGAAAGTAAAAACTGGTAAAAAAGTTGATGTTACTGCAGAAGATGGTAAAGTAACAGAATATAGTGCAGATAATATAATTATTGCTACTGGTTCAAGATCTAGAGAATTACCAAATTTACCACAAGATGGTGTAAAAGTAATTGAATACAGAAAAGCAATGACATTGCCAAGTCAGCCAAAATCTATGATTGTTGTAGGTTCTGGAGCTATTGGTGTTGAGTTTGCACATTTTTATAATACAATGGGTACAGAAGTAACCATTGTAGAATTTCAACCAAATTTAGTTCCTGTAGAAGATATTGATATTTCAAAACAATTTGAACGTTCAGTAAAAAAAGCAGGAATTAATGTAATGACAAGTTCAGAAGTTTTATCTGTAGATACTTCTGGAGAAGGTGTTGTTGCTACTGTAAAAACTAAAAAAGGCGAAGAAACTTTAAAAGCAGATATTTTATTATCGGCAGTTGGTATTAAGTCAAACATCGAAAACATTGGTTTAGAAGATGTTGGAATTATTGTTGACAGAGATAAAATCTTAGTTGATAAATATTATCAAACAAATATACCTGGTTATTATGCTATTGGAGATGTTGTTCCTGGACAAGCTTTAGCACACGTTGCTTCTGCAGAAGGAATTACTTGCGTAGAAAAATTAGCAGGTTTGCATACAGAACCAATTGATTATGGTAACGTTCCTGGTTGTACCTATGCAACTCCAGAAATAGCTTCTGTAGGTATGACAGAGGCAAAAGCAAAAGAAGCTGGTTACGAATTAAAGGTTGGTAAATTCCCTTTTTCTGCATCAGGAAAAGCAAAAGCAGCTGGAACTCCAGATGGTTTTGTAAAAGTGATTTTTGATGCAAAATATGGTGAGTGGTTAGGATGCCATATGATTGGTGCTGGAGTTACAGATATGATTGCAGAAGCAGTACTTGGTCGTAAACTAGAAACCACTGGTCATGAAGTGCTAAAAACAATACACCCTCACCCAACAATGAGTGAAGCTGTAATGGAAGCAGTTGCTGATGCCTATGATGAAGTAATTCATCTATAAAAATAGTTGTTTCAAAGAATAAAAAATTAGTAGTTGTATTTTTGATTACTTTTGTCATAGTTATAATTAATAATCCCTCACTAAACGACTAAATTAAAACCAAATAAAGTACATGAATTTCGTTGAGTGGTTTCTTTCTTTTATCTATAAGATAAAAACTTTTCCTCTTATTATACAAATTACCATTGTATTAACAATGGTGTTTATAGTAGCTACGTTAGCTCTTATGATTACAATTTATACAATAAGAAGAAGACATAATAGATTACAGAAAACATTAGAAAATAGTGTTCCTGAAATTATTAAATTATTCGCAGATATTCTCTTCACAGATAAAAATTATTCTGAACAAGAAATTTTTACTAAATTCGAAGAAATAGTAGATGAAGTTAACAGAGAATCTTTAGATATTGCTGTTGGTGTTTTAGTCGATTTTAAAAACGAACACAAAGAATCAGAAAAATACCCACTAATTATTGGTGCTTTAGGAATTGTAGAACATTTAGAAAGAAAATTTGATTCACGTTCTAACAGTGAAAAAATTGATGCCTTTCAAGAAGCTTTTGTATTAGATTTAAATAAATTTGATTCAAAAGTTTTACGTTATGCCTACAGTAAAAACAAAATGATTCGAAGTGAAGCAAGAAACTCATACCTTGCATTAAGTACCAATGATCCTTACCGATTTTTCGATGAATTTGATAGAGATTTAAGTAAATGGGATGAAATTGAATTGATGCAGTATTTGGAACTTCAAAAAGAAAGAGGTAATTTAGAAGGATTAGGAAAGTGGATTAACTATTCTAAAAACCAATCTTTAGTAGTTTTTCTTATAAAAATGGTTGGTTACTTTAAACAACGAGGTATCAACGAAATTTTAATTGAAAAACTTGAAGACGATAATGAAAAAGTTAGAGCAGAAGCTATTTTAACATTAGGAGAACTAAACATCTCTGAAACAGAACAAGAATTAATTGATCGATATTATACTGAGCCAGAAATTTGCCAAGTTGCGATTGTAAAAACTATTAGAAAATTTAATTCTGGAAAATCATTAAACTTTTTACAAGAAATTTTTGATGAAACAAACAATACTGATACCAAAAAAATTATTGCTGAGGCTATATTAAATTATAGTTACGAAGGAAAAATCGCTTTTCAAAATTTAAAAAACACTTTGAAAGGTTTTGATTTAATCATTTTACAGCATATTGAAACTCCTTTAATTAAATACAAATAGATGTTTGAAATTTTCGTAAAAATTTATGAGTATTTTATATTTTTCTATGCAACTTCTTTAATTTTAAGTTACATAGTTTTAGCTATATTTTCTTTCATAGCAATCAATAGATATAAAAGTTATAATACTGATATTGATGATGAAGAATTATTAGGTTCGCCTCTTGCCCCAGGTATTTCTGTAATTGCACCAGCTTATAACGAAGAAAAAACAATTATTGTAAATGTAAAATCTTTACTAACCTTAAACTACCCACTTTTTGAGGTAATTATTGTAAACGATGGTAGTAAAGACAAAACATTAGACCTACTTATAAAAGAATTTGATTTAGTTGAGGCACCTTTTGCTTATGTAGAAAAAATTAAAACAAAGCCTTACAAAAGAACATTTAAATCTCAGAATCCTAAATACGAAATTTTAACAATTATTGATAAAGAAAATGGAGGTACTAAAGCAGATGCCTTTAATGCAGGTCTTAATGCATCTGTATTTCCATATTATCTAAACACAGATGTAGATTGTATTTTAGCAAGGAATACGCTTACTAAAATGATTAAACCAATTTTAAGTTCTAAAGTTACTGTTATTGCAGTAGGTGCAACTTTAAGAATGTCTAATAATTGTGAAATTGAAGAAGGAATTATTACAAGAGTAAGACCTCCAAAAGCATTAATTCCACGTTTTCAAGAATTAGAATATATTAGATCTTACCTTTTAGGAAAAATGGGGTGGGAATTAATAAACTCTGTTCCTAATGTATCTGGAGGTTTAGGAATGTTTGATAAAGATATTGCTATTAAAGCTGGTGGTTATGGAGCAGATTCGCATGCAGAAGACATGGATATGATGACACGTATGGCTGCACATATGATGAACAACAGACTTGATTATAAAATTGGCTATATTCCTCTTTCTTGTTGTTGGACAGAAGGACCACCAAACATCCAAATTTTAGGAAGACAAAGAACAAGATGGGCCAGTGGATTATTTCAAATGTTTAGTGACCATAGAAAAATATTATTTAACCCAAGTTATAAAAGATTGGGTTTAATTACATTTCCATATATTTTTATATATGAGTTTTTAGCACCAATTATAGAAGCTTTTGGTATACTATTTTCTATATTCTTATTATTTTATGGTTATGTAAACTGGAATTTTGCACCATTAATCCTATTGTATTCTTACACATTTGCAATTATGATTTCATCAATTGTAATTATTTGGGATCAAATGACGTTTAAGTATTATAATACCACTAAAGAAGTTCTTACTTTATTTTTAACCGCTTTTATTGAGCCATTTTTATATCACCCTATGATCATGTTTTTCTCTTTAAAAGGATATTTCAGTTACGTTACCTCTCAAGAACTTGCTTGGGGTACAATGACTAGAAAAGGATTTGATAACGAAGATGATAAAAAGAAGAAATCTGACAGTAGTAACGACAATAATAACGATCAGAACAATAACTCTGGAGGTTCGAATGAAAAGAAACCTAACATTTTTGAAAGATTAAAAAAAGATAAAAGCTCAGATTCAGATTTTGAGCCTATAAAAACATAAATTACCGATTATTAGTTATGAAAATAAATAAATCCATTTTTATTTTTATTGTGATATTACTTTCACAATTAAATATTTATTCTCAGGTATTTGATTCTTCGGATTTATATTTCGAAGAAGCTAAAAAAGATATTGCAGAACAAAACTTTACGAAAGCTGCAAAAATGAGCTGGAGAGGACTACAAATTTCTAGAGAAGATCTAGATTTAAAAGTTCTTTTAGGAAAAGCAAATCTTCAACTTGGTAAATACGATACTGCAAGATATGTATTAAAACAAGTTTACGATAAACGACGAAAAGATATTGATGTATTACAATATTTAGTAACCATAGAGCAAACAACTCAAAGATATTCTGATGCTATTTGTTTTGTAAACGAATTATTAGAAATTACTCCTTATAGTAGAGGCTGGCATTTACGTAAAATAGAAATCTACAAAGAAATGGGTAATTTTGAAGAAGCAGAAAGAGCTTTAAAAAGAATTTACCAAATTTATCCTAATGATACTGAAATAGAAAGCAGGTATAATTACATTATGATAGGTGATGGAAATGATGCCTTAAAAAATAAAAATTACGATGATGCTAACCAAATCTATAAAACGATTATCGATAATAATCCATCTAACAAAGACGCATATTTAGGGTTAATTCGAAATGAGATTTTAAAAGGAAATCCAGAAGTTGCACTTCAATACACAAACAGATCTCTTTTAGAATTACCATCTGATAGAGAATTAGTAGAAAAAAAGGTTGGTTTATTAGAACAATTAGGCAGACATGAAGAAGCTATCGTTTATATAAAAACAGATCCTAGTGTTAGTGCAGATAAGTTTCCTGAATTGCACTCTAAAACTTTACCTTATTTAATGCAGCAATCTGCAAGTTTTAATGAATACAATGATACTTATGAAATAAATAAGAAATTAGCAGAAATGAATGGCAATTCAGAATCTACAACCTATGTTATTAATAACGCTTTAGGAAAAGGATATGATATTGATGCTGAATATTTCTTAAAGAAAAACATCAAAAGAAACCCAAATAATAAAAAATTCTTAGTTCAATTAAAAGAACTTTATAGACCAATAAAAGATAAGGAAAGGTTTGAAAAAGAAGTAATTGAACTACATGAAAAATTTCCTAATGATTCTGACATTACAGCAGATTATAATTTGGTAATGTACAACAGAGCAAAACAGTTTGTTATAAATAAACAATATAGTGAAGCTCTAGAAATTTTTAACGAATTGATAAACTTTCCAGATTTTACAGAAGAATCTGAAAGTCAAATTTTTGGTATTTATCTACTACAAGAAAGATATGATGAAGCTACAGATCAAATCGATAAATTAATTGGTTTGGCTCCAGATGATCCAGATTATTTAGAAAAAAAATCTACCCTTTATCAACAAATGGAATTATTTGATGATGCTTTAGAGATTACAAGATCATTAGAACAAAACTATCCATTAGAACAAAGATACCCAACTTTATATGTAAGTCAAGTAGAAGCGTATGCTACGTATTTAATGAGAGAACAAAGATATAGAGCTGTATTACCATTGGTAGAAGATGGTTTAACAAGAGAAAATAACAATAAAAGATTATTAGACATTGCCATAAACGCATCTTCTGCAATACCAGATTATGAAAGAGGAATCAATTATGGAAAAAGTGCCTTAAGTTTTTATCCAAATAATAAAAACTTTAAGCTAAAATTAGCTAATCTATACTCTCAAAACAAACAATATGATGAGGCTAAAGGTGTTTTAGATTCTTTAAGAACTGTATATGTTTATGATAGAAACGTTAAAAATGCACTAGCTGAAGTTTTATTTTACAGAGCAAGAAACCAGGAAGAAGAAGGATTAGTTGATGAAGCTTTAGTAAATTATGACTCTGCAGTAGCTTTAAATCCAGCTGATAGAGGTTCATTAATGAGAATGGTAAATTTACACATTACTCAAAAACCAAATGATGAATCTTTAGAATTTATTAATGAAAAACTAGAAAAAACACCCGAAGATAATTTCTTAAAATATAAAAAAGGGATAGTTTTTGAATTATTACAACAATATGATTCTGCTTATTATTATCAAAAATTTAGAGAAATTGATAATCCTTATGAAAAACAACAATGGGAATTAGCGTTGGAAGTTTTAAGAGCGGCAAAACTAAAAAATCAGTTAGCAGCAACGTACTCTCAAGCCTCTGCAGATTCTACTGCTTTTAGTACATCTTTAGCAAGTTTAAGTTACAGTCATAAATACGATGATAAAAACTCATTTGGAGCTAATTTAAATTATGCAGCAAGAAGATCTGGTGTTGGTGTTCAAGGAGGTGTTAATTATTCTAGAATATTCTCACCTACTTTATATGCAGATGTTGGTGTTTTATTGGGAAACCTGTTTTTTCCTAAATTCGTTCTATATGGAAACGCTTATAAAGGTTTAGATAATGATTATGAAGTTCAAGCTGGTGTTCGATTTTTAAGGTTACAAAACGATATAAACTTTTTTAGTATTCATGGAGGGGTTTCTAGAACTTGGGAAGATATTTGGTTAAATGCCAAATTAACATTAATGAGAGATGATCAATTTAATTACTTTAATTTTGCAACACAAACAAGAATTAACGTAAACCCAAGAAAAGATTATGTAAGCTTTATTGTTTCTTTTGGTAGTGCTCCTTTCAACGATCAATTACCTGAAGCAGAAGCAGCTTTTTTGAACTTTTCTAACGTACTTGTTGGAGCTGGATATGGATACAATATTTCTCCAAAAACATCATTGATATTTAATGGATCTTGGATTAACTTTCAAAGTCCAGTAACTGATAGTAATGCTCTAGCTTTTATAAATGTTTATAACGTTTCTATTACTATTGTAACAAAATTTTAAACATATAATTTTATTATAATTATGTTTACAAAAAACATTTATCTAATTATATTTTTTTTAAGCCTAACATCTTGTGCTCAAAATAAAGTAACCTTGTTTTCAAAGAAAGAAAAAATAGCTCCAAAAATAAGCATTCCTTTTAGTGCTGATATTTTAGTAACAAATGCTGCAAATAAATTTAATGAAAATTTTAAAATTGTTACCGGAGAAATTTTAAATATTGAGAGAAGTAATAACTTAAATAAAAATTATAACTATATTCTTTTAAGGGTAAATCCAACTCAAAAAGAGGATTTTTGCATTTATAAAAAAGATCAAAATATTACAATTCAAGGTACCACATCGCAAAATTTAGAGTATGCCATTGACGATTTTTTTAAACGCTACACCAATCTTAATTTCGAGAAAATAAAAGAAAATAAAGAAGAAAATTCAATTTTAGATTCTATTGAAGTGCCTGAGAAATTTAGCGAATGCTCATCTCCTGTATTTGAGTATAGAGAACCTTACTATTCATCAAATTTTAACCCGAATTTTAGATCTTGGAACAAGACTAATTTTTTAGAATTAGAATGGGGAATTTGGGGCCATAATTTAAATAAAGTATTAAAAGATATTGAAGTACCAGAATCTATTTATGCTAGAGTTGGTAACAAAAGAGTTAAAGACCAATATTGTTTTACAAGCGACAGTTTGTTTAAATATGTAAACGAAAAAGTAAAAGTTACTTACGATAGTGATCATGCTCTTAACAAGTACATGATTTTACCCAATGATAACGATATTGTTTGCACCTGTGGTACTTGTAAAGCTGCTGGAAACACAAATACAGATGCAGCACCAGCTGTTTTTACCTTTTTAAATAAATTGGCTAAAGAAAATAGAAAATTATCTTTTTTTACAACTGCATATATAACTGTTAAAAACGTTCCAAGGTTTAAAGCAGAGTCTAATACTGGTGTTTTTTACAGTACTATAGATATTCAAAAGGGAATTGCTATAGAAAACACTAAATACGCTAAAGAGTTTCAAGAGGAAATTACCAAATGGCGAAATTATGTAAACAACGTATATATTTGGGATTATACTGTAAATTTTGACAACTATTTTGATATTTATCCGATTATTAAAGTTACACAGCAAAATTTAAAATTGTACAATAAATTAGGGGTAAATGGCGTTTTTTTACATGGAAGCGAATATGATTATAGTACTTTCCAAGAGTTAAAAGCTACCCTATTTGCAAAACTATTATGGAATCCTAACATCAATATAGATCAAGAAATAAATGACTATTTCCAAATACGATTCTCAACTAAATTAGCTAATGTTTTAACCAATTATTACACTTTTATAGAAAACTCATTTTCTACAAATAAAAAGGAATTAAGCATCTATAGTGGTATCAATAAAACTGTAAAAAAATATTTAGATCCAAAAGTGTTTTTTGAATTTTATAATGAATTCGATACGCACACCCAACAAAATAAGTTTGATAAAGATTATTTAAAAATAGCCACAGGACTTACATTTCTTAAATTAGAAATTATGCGAGATTATGGTTTGGGATCTTATGGTTTTGGTATCTTAAATGAGGATAAAGAAATTATCGTAAAAAACGAAGCTGCTGTTTTATTAGACCATTTGTCAGCCTACAGTAAAGCTGCCAATCTTAAAACGTATAATGAAAGAGGTTATAAAATTGATGACTATATTGATAGTTGGCGAAAAAATATATTTAAATATCATAAAAGAAAACATTATTTTTACAAAAAGGATTTTGAGGTAACATCTAAATTAGATGAAGATTACCAAAACACCAAAATTTTAAATGATGGTGCTTTTGGTTTGAATGATTACAATACAAACTGGCATATAAGTTCTATTGATAATTTAGTTTTAAAAATAAAAAAAGACGATATTTCTAAATCTAAAAAAATTACGTTTTCATTTTTACAAGATACAAAACACAAAATTTATTATCCAAGTTCCATTGAAATACTGGATGCAGAGTATAAAATGATTAAAAAAATAAAGTTAAAAACCGATACAACAGTATTAGACACAAAAGAAGTTTCTATAGATTTACCATCAGAATTCGATAATAAACAACTTTCTGATTCATTTATCATTAAAGTAATAAAACCTATAATTGCTGGTAAAAATGCTTTGGCTTGTGATGAAATTATATTTAATTAATAACAATTAAATTTACAAAAAATGAAAAAATTATTTATAGTATTCTCCTTGCTTCTGATTACTACATCTTGCTTTAGAAAGCCAGATTTAGAAAGTGCAAGAAAAACAAAAATGGAGATTATTGATCCTGAAAGACATTATTATCCAATTTTACGTGGCTCAGAACTAACTGCTGAATTTAAAATATACAATAGAGGTAATGAACCTTTAATTATTTATGATGTGCAAGCTTCTTGTGGTTGTATAGAGTTAGATTTCCCAACAGGTTCTATTGGTAAAGACGATTTTGGTTTTATAGTTTTAGATTATGACAGTGCTAAAAACATTGGGTATGTAGAGTTTTTTGTAACCATACTTGCCAATACAGAAAAAGATGTGTTTACCACTGTTAAATTCGATTTAAACGTAGTTACATCTCCTCATTATACACAAGATTATGAGGAAATTTATTTAGAAAGAAGAAAAGCAAAATTAGCTGGTGAAGTTGATGGAGATTTAACCCAACAAGGGTATTATATTGATGAAGAAAGAACAGTAAGATAATAATTATTAAAATTTAAAAATATGAAAGCAAAATATCAAAGTGTATTAGACTTAGGAGAAAAGTTAAACATTCAAAATGGTGATGTAAAAGAAGAAGGTGGAAAATTAAAAATTAATGGAACTGCTAAAACTCAATATGAAAAAAACCTTCTTTGGGATGAAATAAAGAAAGTTGGTGGAGAAAATCCAACGGATTTAGTTGCAGATATTAAAGTAGAAGATACTTCTGTTTTTGCATATCATACAGTAGAAAAAGGTGAAACTTTAGGTAAAATAGCAAAACAATATTATGGAAACCCATCAAAATATACTGCTATTTTTAAAGCCAATGGAAATATTTTAAAAAATCCAGATGTTATTCATCCAGGTCAAGAATTAGTGATTCCTAATTTATAAGAATTAAAAAATAAAAATATTTAAAACCGAAGTTAAAAGCTTCGGTTTTTTTGTATTTTATATTGAACAATACTTTTTTTTATAGAATATTGAAACAACGTTTTTAAAACATTTCAGTATTTATAAATTATTCTATTAAAAATAAATGACTTCCTAAATTTAGAATCTTATTTTTACAAAAAATATATCCTTTGATAACCAACAAGAAATTTTCTATATAGAAGTTACAAAAACAATAATAAAGTTGATAATTGCAGAAGTTTTAATCGGATTTTTAAAACAAATCGACGGAATTATTACAATAGAGACATTAATCTTAAATTCTAACAAGAAACTATCTTATATAATAAATTAATTAACATGAACTCTAAAGAATATTACAAAAAGAAAAATGATGGTTTCCTGAAATATTGGGGACCTAAAAGAAAAAACAGACTGAAATTTTCGCTTTTACAAAGCTTATATTTTGCTGTTCCTTTTAGTATTATTTTTCAAGTTTTAGAAAGTTTTGATAATTTTTTGAGTTTACAATTTGTGTTTAAATTTATTTCTATCTTTTGTGTTTACTTTCTACTTACTCATTATATTACTTATAATATGTATGAAAAACGTTATCAAAAATTAATTAAAGAACCACAAAATCTTGATCACTAATAAAAAGAAATTTTCATTAGAAATTACAAAAGCAATTATAAAATTAATTATTGCTGGCGTTTTAATTGGTGTTTTAAAACAATATGATGCAATTATTGCAGGAATCCTTATCCTAAAAATAATACATAATATTTATAAAGACATTTTAAAACCTAAAACAGATAAAAATTATCTTTTGATAGCTGGTATGCTTTTAACTGGTTTTGGTGGCATTGTTGGCGAAACTTGGGGCGTTGCAAATGGTTATTGGGAATATCATCAAGTAACCAGAGAAATCCCATTATGGGTACCATTTGCTTGGATGTTGGCTTTCCATTATTTATATAAATTAGAGGGAAAATTGATTCCGCTATTAGTACATCAATCACAAAAAAATAAAATAATTTTAGCTATTATTTTAGCATTAATTTTGCCAGCTTTTGGTGAAATCGTAACTATTTATCTAGGAGTTTGGACCTATTATTGGCCATATCAAATTTTTGGAGTTCCTTTATATGCTTTTATTTGCTTGGTTTTTGTGCACATGTTAGTTTATGTAATTTTACATTATATCTGCAAAAAATATAAAATTAAAGATATTGTTTACAATTAAAAACAATTATAAAAATAATATTTCACAAAGATTCACAGAGAAAAAAACAAATTTCAAAAAGTATTCATGTTAATATCATATAGATATTTGCATAACAGAGTTTTCCTTTTTAGGGAAATTGAAAAAAATCATAAGAGTATTTTCCCCTTTGGGGAATTAAAGGGGCCATTGCCAACAAACAATTCTAGTAAATTTATTACCTTGGTTCATTGGGATTACTTTAAACGCTGTTACGCCTAATTTTTTAGCTGATTTTTCTAAACTTTCAACGTTTTCTTTTTTAGAAACCAAGCTTGTAAACCAGTTACTTTTTTCTTTAAATAAAGAACTTTCGTATAAATAATTGTGTAAAAAAGCTTTCTCTCCTCCAACATACCAAAGTTCGTTATTGTTTCCAGAGAAATTTCTAACAGCATTATTACCTAAATTTCTGTTTTTACGTTTGTTTGCTCCTTGGGCTTCTTCTGCAGATTTGTAAAAAGGCGGATTACACATTGTCACCGAGAATAAATCATCATTTTTTAAAATTCCTTTTAAAATTTGTTGTTCATTAAATTGCTGACGTAATTCTATTTTTGACTCTAGCTTATTATCGTAAATAATATCTTGAGCAGTATCTAAAGAATCTAAATCGATGTCTGTTGCTACAAAATCCCAATTGTATGCAGCAACTCCTAAAAGTGGATAAATACACGTTGCTCCAGTACCAATATCTAAAATTTTTATGGTTGAATCAGATGAAATTAAATCATTTAAATGATGAATATAATCTAACCTTCCAGGAATTGGAGGACATAAGTTAGCGTCAGGAAAATCCCAAGTCGAAATTGCATCAAACGTAAACAATAAGGCTTTATTGAGTTCTTTTACAGCTTTAGGATTTGAAAAATCAATTGTAACTGAATCGTATTTATTTATAGTTACAAACGGTTTTAACTTCGGATTTACTTTAACAAGTTCATCAAAATTATATCCTTTATCAAACTTATTATTTGGATGAAGTCCTTTTTCTTTCATTTTTTTTTCTGAAATTTGAGATTTATGTCTTTGCGAGGCACGAAGCAATCTTTTAATTATAAATTCCTAATTATATTTAAGAGCCATTTTCTTAATTATAATTACATTTCTAAAATAGTAAACTCCAGCTCTAATGGTTTTAAAGCTTCTTTTAGGTTGATGATAAAATTACGACCATATTCTAAATAAAATTCAGAAAAATTTCTTTGACGTTCTTCTAAAGATTCATTTGGCAACAACTCATTTTGAATGATTGTAATTCTATCTACTAAGTCTTTTTGACGCTTTTTCTCGGCTTTTAACAACCGTTTTTCAAGATTTTCTAATCCCTTTATCTGTTTTCTTTCTTGAGCGTTTACAGCGTTTATAAAAGTAACATCCGTTTTTTCTGCAACTTTTTTTAAGTCTTTAAATTGATTTTTTAAAAACTCAATTTTATCACTAAAATCAGTTTCAATATCTGTATTTTCAATTACTTTTTTCGATAGCAATTCAAACTGATTTAAGAAAATCTCTTCTTTAGTAATGTTTAATTTTTCTAATTTACCAGCTTGTTTTTCTGATATAATTTGTACAGAATTTCTTAACAATAAAATAGGAAAAGGAACATCAACTTTATTAAAATAATCTTTTAGTTCTAACCAATATGCCATTTCTCCTCCTCCACCAATGTAACAAAGGTTGGGTAAAATAACTTCTTGAAACAAAGGTCTCATAATTACATTTGGCGAAAAAGCTAACGGATTTTCATCCACTTCTTTTAAAATTGCTGCCTTTGTAAAAGTGATTTCTGTATTATTTACCTTGTATAAATTGTCTTCAAAAATGATGCGTTCTCTATAATCATCACCTAAATAAAACAAATTAATTTCTCTAGGATTTACTTGAATTGGATAGTTTTTTTCAAGCGTTTCAATCGTTTTTGATACTTCTTTAAAAGAGGTTTCGTTTTCTAATTCGTCTTTAACAAAAGGCGTAAATAATTGTTTTAAACTTTTATCATCTCCATCAATAATTACCAAACCATATTCTTTGAACAATTCGTTGGCAATAAAACGAGTGGCATCTGCTAAATTATTATGTTTTAAATAGCCTTCAGAAAAAAGGCTTTTTAAATAATTCGCATTTTTAGAATTCCCTAAATGATTGGAAAACACTTCAAAAACTTCCTCCAAACCTTCTGTTGAAAACCTGCCAACTGCTCCACCATCTTTTCTGTTCCAAATAACCTTTTTACCATCAAAATTAAAATAATTTATCTCATCAAAATCATGATCTTCAGTAGCCATCCAATAAACAGGAACAAATTTTTCTTCTGGGAATTTTTCTGATAATTCTTCAGCTAAATTTATGGTAGAAATAATTTTATATAAAAAATATAAAGGCCCTGTAAATAAATTCAATTGATGACCAGTAGTAACTGTAAAGGTATTTTGTTGTTTTAAAAGCTCTATATTTTCATCTGTTTTTGCTGATGTTTCAAAACTTTTATACTGATTTTTTAAAGCATCAACCAACACTAATCGAGACTGTAAACGAAAAGATTTCTTCTTTTCTTCAAGCTGATTATGAAAGCCATTAATGTCTGGAAAATTATGATAAAATGAAGTTATATGTTCATTTTTCTCCAAATAATCGGCCATTGTTTTAGAGAAAAACCCTGTTTTTTGGAAAGGGATCTGTGTTATTTTCATAGATTAATAACACTTTTTTATGCAACAATCTGAATCTGAATTCGCGTTCATGTAGTTTGATTAATTTTCGATAAAAATACAACTATTTTAAGTGAACATAAAAAATGTAAATCAATCTAACATATTTTTAACTTGATCCTTTACTTCTCACCTTAAAGAATAAAATTTATTGCTTATTTTTGATGATTATCAAATAACTATTTTATGAAATTAAAAGCTATTTTACTTCTTTCTTTTTTAACAATCGGAACCATTTTTTCGCAAACAATTCAATCTCCATCAGAGTTTTTGGGTTACGAAATTGGTACTCGATTTACAAGACATCATAAAGTTGTCGATTATTTTGAATACGTTAGCAACACTTTAGCTAATGTACAACTGGAAAAATATGGTGAAACCAACGAAAATAGACCTTTGTATGTTTCCTATATTTCATCTGAAGAAAATATTAAAAATTTAGAGAATATTAGAAAAAATAATCTTGCTCAAACAGAAATTTTATCAGAAAATACAACGAATAAAACAGCGATTGTTTGGTTGAGTTACAATGTACATGGAAATGAAGCTTCAAGCACAGAAGCTTCTATGCTAACGCTTTACGATTTAGTTACTACAAAAAAAGCGTGGTTAGAAAACACTGTAGTAATTTTAGATCCGTGTATAAATCCTGATGGAAGAGACAGGTATGTAAATTGGTACAACCAAGTAAAAAGTACACCTTTTGATGTTACTCAAGATGCCAAAGAACACAATGAACCTTGGCCTGGAGGAAGACCAAACCATTATTTATTCGATTTAAATAGAGATTGGGCTTGGGCAACACAAGTAGAAAGCCAGCAAAGAATTAAAATTTACAATAAATGGATGCCACACATTCATGTAGATTTCCACGAACAATATATTAACAATCCTTATTATTTTGCACCAGCTGCAGAACCTTTTCATGAGATTATTACAGATTGGCAACGAGATTTTCAGACTGCAATTGGTAAAAATCATGCAAAATATTTCGATAAAGAAGGTTGGTTATATTTTACCAAAGAAAGTTTCGATTTGTTGTATCCAAGTTATGGAGACACATACCCGACTTTTATGGGCGCTATTGGAATGACGTATGAACAAGCAGGTCATGGAATGGCTGGTCTAGGAATTAATACAAATGAAGGTGAAGTTTTAACGTTAAAAGATAGAGCAATTCATCATAAAACTACAGGCTTATCCACGGTTGAAATTGCGTCTCAAAATGCGGAAAAATTAAATACTGAATTTAAAAAATTCTTTGATAATACTAATTTAGCATATAAAAGTTTCGTCTTAAAAAATGAAAATCAAGATAAAACGAATCGTCTTAAAAAATTATTAGATACGCATGAAATTAAGTATGAGTATGCAACAAATGGATCTGTAAAAGGCTACAATTTCAGCAATCAAAATGATGAAAAATTCACAACTTCTGAAGGGGATTTAGTGATTCATACCAACCAACCAAAAGGGAAAATGGTGAATGTTTTATTTGAACCTTCTGCAAAATTAGCAGATTCATTAACCTATGATATTACTGCTTGGTCATTGCCTTATGCTCATGGTTTTAAAGCTGTAGCTAGTAAAAGCAAGGTAAGTTCATCAACGAATGCAACAATAAAAAGCGTAACAAATACTGTTGATAAAAATGCGTATGCGTACATTTCTAAATGGAATAGTCTTGAAGATGCTACTTTTTTAGGCGAATTACTAAAAAATAATATTGTGCCTCGTTTTTCAGAAAAACCATTTTCTACAAACGGAAAATCTTTTGAAAGAGGAACTTTGATCATTTTAAGAAATGATAACAGAAACCAAGATTTTGATTTAACTATCGTAAAAATTGCAAATCAAAACAACCGTCAATTAATAACAACTTCTACTGGTTTTTCTGATGCTGGTGTAGATTTTGGTTCATCTGCAGTAAAACCAATCAACAAACAAAAGGTTGCCTTACTTTCTGGTGAAGGAACTTCTTCCTTAAGTTTTGGAGAAATCTGGCACTTCTTTGAAACTGAATTACAATATCCATTAACCATTTTAGATTCAGATTATTTTAGCCGTGTAAATTTTTCTAATTATGATGTAATCATTTTACCAAATGGATATTATAGTCGTGTTTTAAACAAAAACACATTAGATAAATTATCGACTTTTGTAAGTTCTGGAGGAACTTTAATTGCCATTGGAAGCGCTTTAAATAGTTTTGCTGATAAAAATGGTTTTGCCTTAACAACAAAAAAATCTGATGACAAAGATGACAAATCGCCAAACTTAACTCCTTATGCAGAACAGGAAAGAGAACGTGTAAAAAACTTGATTACAGGTGCAATCTTTAAAAGTAAAGTAGACAATACACATCCTTTAGGTTTTGGTTATTCAGATGAATATTTTTCTTTAAAACTAGGTGGAACTTCTTATAATTATTTAAGTGAAGGTGTAAATGTTGCTTATTTTGACGAAAATTCTAAAAATATTTCTGGTTATGCAGGCAGTAAAGCTGTAAAAAATATCCCAGAATCTTTATTGTTTGGTGAGGAACAAAAAGGAAGAGGAAGTATTATTTATATGGTAGACAATCCATTATTCCGTTCTTTTTGGGAGAATGGAAAGCTATTTTTGGCAAATGCAGTTTTTCTTTTAAATTCAGATAACTTGAATAAATAAATTTAATTAATTTCCTGCAAGGTCTTTTTTTTGACCTTGTAGGTATTTATTTACAACCAATAATCGCAAAGTTTATAATGCTGTAAGCATTTCAAATAAGAGTAAGCTAACCATAAAAGATTATTTCAGAATAACAAACTGAAAGCAAAATGACAAACTGTATAGGAATTTCAAAAAAATCTATAATTATTTTTTCTTTTGATGCATAGGAACTGGCTTATCTAATTTCTTAACAGGAGTTCCATACAAATCGTAATCGCCAGCTTCGTAAATTTTAACATCAATAAATTCACCTATTTTAATATAATGTTGTTTAGCATCAACTAAAACATCATTATCCACATCTGGTGAATCAGATTCTGTACGTCCGTAAAAATATTCACCATCTTTTCTATCAAACAAACATTTAAATGTTTTCCCTATTTTTTGTTGATTCAATTCCCAAGAAATTTGAGACTGAACTTCCATAATTTCATTCACTCTTTTGAATTTTACTTCAGCAGGTACATCGTCTTCTAAAACATATGCTCCTGTGTTTTCTTCATGAGAATATTCAAAAGCACCTAATCTTTCAAAACGCATCTCCTCTACCCAATCTTTCAGCTCTTGAAACATTGCTTCTGTTTCTCCTGGATACCCCACAATTAGCGTAGTTCTAATTGCCATTTCTGGCACAGCTTCTCTAAATTTATGAATTAAAGCAGTCGTTTTTTCATGTGTTGTTCCTCTTTTCATCGACTTTAACAACTCTGTGTTAATGTGTTGTAAAGGAATATCTAAGTAATTACAGACTTTTGGCTCACGTTTCATCACCTCTAAAACATCCATAGGAAAACCTGTAGGAAACGCATAATGCATTCTAATCCATTCAATTCCCTCTACTTTTGCCAAGGCTTCTAATAATTGTGCTAATGCTCTTTTTTTGTAGATATCTAAACCATAATAGGTTAAATCTTGGGCAATTAGCATAATTTCTTTGATGCCTTTTTCTGCTAATTTTGTTGCTTCTGTAACAATATCTTCAATAGGCGTAGACCTGTGTTTTCCTCTCATTAAAGGAATTGCACAAAAAGAACAAGGTCTATCACAACCTTCTGCAATTTTTAAATATGCATAATGTTTTGGAGTAGTTGTTAAACGTTCTCCAATTAATTCGTGCTTATAATCTGCCTCTAATACTTTTAATAAATTAGGTAAATCGTGTGTCCCAAAATACTGATCTACGTTAGGAATTTCCGCTTCTAAATCTGGTTTGTAACGTTCGCTTAAACATCCAGACACAAAAACTTTATCAATTTCTCCAGCTTCTTTTCTCTGAGCATAGTGCAAAATAGTATCAATAGATTCCTCTTTTGCTTTCCCAATAAAGCCACATGTATTAATCACGACAATATTTCCATCATCATTTTCATCTTCGTGCACTACATTTTTTCCGTTGGCTTTCAATTGCCCCATTAAAACCTCACTATCGTAAATGTTTTTTGAGCACCCTAAAGTTACAACGTTAATTTTATTTTGTTTGATGGTTTTTGTACGCATATTTTTAACTTTATGCTTAAGCCATAAGCTTTTAGCAGGAACTATTTTTAAACTTTCTTAAATTTTAAAACGAGTGCAAAAATAGGCATTTTCTAAGGATTGTTATTATATCTATTGATAATTTCTAGGCATTTTTCGAACTCTGGTTAATTGTTCAAAAATATAGCCAATTTCTAACAATCTTCGTTCGGAAAAAGGAACTCCAACAAACGTTAAACTTACAGGTTCTCCAGATTTTTTATAACCCATAGGCACTGTTAATGTTGGGTGAAAAGAAACTGCTGCGATTCCTGAATGATAATTATTAATCGATAAAATTGCATCTAAATTTTCGTCTTTTAAGGCTTGTAAATATTTTTCTGCTTCAGCTTTTAGATTTGCTTTTATGACTGCTAATTCTTTTAATGTAGTTTCGTCTTTTACAATACCCTCAAATAATTGTTGCCCATAAGGAGCTCTAATTAAAGAATCTTTTTTATTGAATTCAACTACATCCTTTACATTTTTTACAAAGATCGATTTATCTGCATTGTTTTTTAAATAACTTGGTAAATCATATTTCATATCAATATTTAACAGCGTTACAAAACCATCAAAAGAGATTTCTGGAGGCGTAATTTCTATAATTTCTGCACCAACTTGTTTTAATTTATCAACAGTTAAAGCATAAATAGAATCTGTTAAAAGAGAACTCAAAACACCTAATTTTATACCCTCTAATTCTTTTTGAAATCCATTTTGAAAATAATCTTCTTCTAATTTTAGAGACGCTTTATCATTTTTATCATAACCCAACATGGCATTCATAAAAATTGCATTGTCAATTACATTTTTTGTCATTGGCCCAGGTGTATCTAAAGTTGATGATATTGGCACAATGCCACTTCTACTCAACACACCAATTGTTGGTTTTAAACCCACTACAGAATTTTGACTTGAAGGTGAAGTAATAGAACCAGAAGTTTCTGTACCCACTGCAACTACAGCAAAATTGGCTGCAACTGCTACTCCACTTCCTGCAGAACTTCCTCCTGTTTCAAACTCAGCTCTTCCATAAGGATTTAAGGTTTGTCCACCAATGGCAGAATAGCCTAAAGGACAGCCAGAACAGAAAAAATATGCCCATTCACTCAAGTTTACTTTTCCTAAAATCAAAGCACCATTTTCTCTTAATTTTTCTACGATAAATGCGTCACTTTTGGTATAATTTCTTTGCAATGCAACTGCACCTGCAGTTGTTGGCATTTCTTTAGTATTGATATTGTCTTTTAATAAAACTGGCATTCCATACATGGAAAATTCAGAAATATTTTCCTTGTTTTGATCTTTTTCTCTAGCTTCTTGTAAAACATTTGGATTTAAAGAAATGATGCTATTTAAAGATAAAGTAGAATCGCTTTCAAATTTTCTGATTCTATATAAATAAAACAATGTTAGTTTTTCATACGATAACTTTCCTTCTTGTACACTTTTTTGAATTGTTGGGATGTCTTGCTCTAAAATTAAAGGTTTTAAATCTTCATAAGTATCTTCTGAAAATTGAGCCAAGTCTGTATTAAAAGGTTTAAAAACTTCATTCATATCTAAGGTTTTAGATTGAAAAAGTTTGAATTGCATTCTCTTTTTTTCGTGATTTTGTTGAGCTGCTAATTGCTCAGTTTCATCATAATTTTTAAAATAAACGATTTCTTTTTCTTGTTTCTTTTCACAAGAAGAAATTAAAAGGATTGAAAAGATGATAAAAAATATTTTTTTCATGATATTTGGTTTGATACTCAAAGATAGCATTTTAAACCTTCAAGAAAAAAAAGCGTCTTATTACAAATCTGTTTTTTTATGAACTTTATTAAAAATGGTATTTTAACAATCGGTTTTTCTTTATTATTCATTTTCTGTTCTAAAGATGATGAAATAAAAAATAGTGTAATTGATTCTTCTGCTAACGAAATTTATTTTCCTAAAATAAATGCTGATGTTTGGGAAACTAAAGCAGTTTCTGAATTAAATTGGAATGAAGATAAGCTAACTCCTTTATTCAATTTTCTAGAAGAAAAAAACACCAAAAGTTTTATCATTTTACACAGAGGTAAAATTGTTATTGAAAAATATTTTGATCATCATACTTCATCTTCTCTTTGGTATTGGGCAAGTGCAGGCAAAACACTAACCTCAACTTTAGCTGGAATTGCACAAGATGAAAGTTTCATAAATATCGATCAAAAAGTTTCAAATTATTTAGGCGAAAATTGGACAAGTATTTCATTAGCAAAAGAAAACCTAATTACTTGTAAAAATCTATTATCTATGACTTCTGGTTTAGATGATAGTTTAGGTGAGAATATTTCTCCTCAAAATTTAAAATATGTTGCTGATGCTAATGAAAGATGGGCTTACCATAATGTGTATGCTAAAATGCAAGATGTAATTGCAAACGCTGCAAAAACAGATTTTACAACCTATTTTAATGATAAACTAAAAAATAAAATAGGAATGAATGGGGTTTGGAGAAATATAGGAGATTTAAATGTTTATTGGAGTAATAGCAGAAGTATGGCTCGTTTTGGATTGCTAATTGCTGCCAAAGGAAAATGGGAAGACACACAAATTGTATCAGAAAATTTTATTACAGAAGCTACTTCAACTTCTCAAAACATCAATAAATCATATGGATATTTATGGTGGCTAAATGGCAAAGAAAGTTATCATTTACCACAATCGCAAAATGAATTTATGGGACAATTAATTCCTAATGCTCCAAAAGATATGTTTTGTGCTTTGGGTAAAAATGACCAAAAAATTTATATTGTACCCAGTAAAGATTTGGTAATTGTAAGAATGGGAGAAGCTGCAAATGATGATAATTTTGCTTTATCTTCTTTTAATAATGATTTATGGATAAGAATTAATGCTTTGATTGATTAAAATTTTACTTTTAATAATTAGCATTTTGTAAATATAGAATTTATCGAAATCTTCACTACTTAAAAAAACTATCTACAAACTCAACTTTATTAAACACCTGTAAATCGTCTATACCTTCTCCTACTCCAATATATTTTACAGGAATTTTAAATTGATCTGAAATACCAATCACAACACCACCTTTTGCTGTTCCATCTAATTTTGTAACTGCCAAAGAAGTAACTTCGGTTGCTAACGTAAATTGTTTTGCTTGTTCAAAAGCATTCTGACCTGTAGAACCATCTAAAACTAGTAAAACATCGTGAGGAGAATTCGCCACAACTTTTTGCATTACGCGTTTAATTTTAGTCAACTCATTCATTAAATTAACCTTATTGTGTAAACGACCAGCTGTATCTATAATTACAACATCTGCATCTTGTTTTACTGCTGATGTTAACGTATCAAAAGCAACAGAAGCTGGATCAGAACCCATTTCTTGTCGAATAATTGGCACACCTGTTCTGTCTGCCCAAACTTGTAATTGATCTATTGCTGCTGCTCTAAACGTATCTGCTGCTCCTAAAACAACTTTAAATCCTTGTTTTTTAAACTGACTAGCTAACTTACCAATTGTAGTTGTTTTACCAACACCATTTACGCCAACAACCATTAAAACATAAGGCGTTTTTTTACCTTCCGCTGTTTTTGGTAACGTCGGAATTGTAAATTCAGTGGCATTTCCTTTATTCGTTTCTGATAATAAACCAGCAATTTCTTCGCGAAGAATAGTGTTTAACTCATCTGTACCAACATATTTATCTTTAGCAACTCGCTCTTCGATTCTTGTGATAATTTTTAAAGTTGTGTTGACACCAACATCAGATGCTACTAAAACCTCTTCTAAATTATCTAAAACATCGTCATCTACTTTCGATTTTCCTGCAACAGCTTTTGATAATTTACCAAAAAAACTTTCTTTAGATTTCTCTAAACCTTTATCTAATGTTTCCTTTTTTTCTTTCGAAAATATATTTTTGAAAAAACTCATTTTTTTATTTTTATACTATAAAGCAATACGTTAAAAAACGTGCCAATAGTTAGGTTTGGTCAAATTGTCATTAAAGTTGCCTGCGTTAGGGATTGAAACGACATCCTTTTTTGTTTTTCTCAAAAAAGATATAGTGTAAAGCCCGACCTTTAGGGAACGCCCAAAAATACGCAATTATAAGGCACAAAAAAAACTACTTCCTAAATTTAGAAAGTAGTTTGTATATTTTGTAAGATTTTTGTCTTATTTGTCTGCTAAAAATGCATCTACGTTTGCAGGATCTATAATAGTTTCTACAAATGTATAAGCTCCAGATTTTGGAGATTTTACCATTTTTATTGCTTTACTTAATCTTTTAGAAGAAGTCTGTAAAGATGCTACTGTCTTTTTTGCCATTGTATGAATGTTTTAAAATCTATGTGCTCAACTAATTGAGTTCTAGATAGTATAATTATTTAATTTCTTTATGAACAGTCATTTTCTTTAAGATAGGATTGAATTTTTTAATTTCCATTCTATCTGGAGTGTTCTTTTTGTTCTTAGTAGTAATATATCTAGAAGTACCTCTTTCTCCAGAAGCTTTATGCTCTGTACATTCTAAGATTACCTGAACTCTGTTTCCTTTTTTTGCCATCTGTATATGATTTTATGAGCTTAAACTTATTTAGTTAAAAATCCGTTTGCTCTAGCTTCTTTAATTACTGCAGAAACTCCTAATTTATTAATGTTTTTTAAAGCAGATGCAGATACTTTTAAAGTAATCCATTTATCTTCTTCTGGAATATAAAAACGCTTGGTCATTAAATTAGCGTCAAATGTTCTTTTTGTTCTATTTAATGCTTTAGAAACATTGTTTCCAACCATTGCTTTTTTCCCTGTTAATTCACAAACTCTAGACATCTTCTTACAGTTATTTTAGTGTTATCTCTAAACGAGGTGCAAATCTACAAATAAATCTAATTCTGAACAAAACAAATTTATTAATTTTTTAATATTTCTTTTAATAATAACTCTAAAGACTTATTTACAGTTTTATCGATAACTCTTCCTCTTGGTTTCCCAAAGTTAAATTCTTCTACAAAAACATCAAAATCTGTTGCTATGGCTATAAATACAACTCCAACACTTTTATCTGTATCGTCTGTTGATGGTCCAGCATTTCCTGTAACTGCAATTGCATAATCTGTTTTCAATTTTTCTTTAGCTCCTTTTGCCATTTCTATAGCTACTTCTTTGCTAACTACAGAGTGTTTTTTGATGGTTTTTACTGAAACTCCCAACAAATTAATTTTTGTTTCTGCAGAATATGGAATAATGCTTCCTTTATAATAGGCTGATGAACCTGCAACCGAAACTAATGTTGCTGCAATTTTTCCTCCAGTTAAACTTTCTGCTGTACAAATTGTTTTTCCTTCTTTTTTTAAAAAGATGCCAATTTTGTCTTCTATTTTTCCTCCCTCGTCAAAACCAGAAATGATGTCTGGAATTAGTTGATACAGTTCATCAATTTGTTCTTGAAGTGTATCTTCTAATAACTTTTTATTGTTTCCTTTGGCTGATAAACGCAAACGAACTCTGCCAAAATTGGGCAAATACGCTAACTTTACAAAAGCTGGCAAATTATTTTCAAAATCCTCAATTCTTTCTGCAACCACACTTTCTCCTTGTCCATAAGTAATCAAAGTTTTATGGATAATAAATGGCAATTGAAACTCTTTCCTTATTTTTGGTAAAACTTCATTTTTCATTAAACCTTTCATTTCTTCAGGAACTCCTGGTAATGAAACAAAAACAGTATTATTTTCATTAAACCACATACCTGGAGCTGTGCCATATTCATTTTTTAAATAGGTTGCTTTTGTAGGAATCATTCCCTGCAATCTATTTAGCTCGCCAAAAGGAATGTTATATTTTGCAAATAAGGTTTTAATATGATGCACAACTTCTTCATTTAATACTAAGGTGTCATTAAAATACTCAGCAATTGTGTGTTTTGTAATATCGTCTTTTGTGGGTCCTAAACCTCCAGTAATAATCACAATATCTACTCTTTGTTGTGCCTCTTCTAGCGCATTTAAAATATGTTGCTTATCATCTTGAATAGAAGAAATCTGATACACAGAAACTCCAATTTTATTTAATTCTGTTCCTATCCACTGTGAGTTTGTATCTACGATTTGCCCGATTAAAATTTCGTCTCCAATAGTTATAATTTCTGCTTTCATTCTTTACCTATATCATTTATATCTTGATAATCTGTATTGTTTTTTTGTAATCTTTTTCGCAAAAAAACGAAAAGTATATATGGAATAATAACACTTAATAAAATTGATAAATTTCTATTGTCTTGAAAATCTTGGTGAATTTCGAAATCAGTAATAAATCCATAAATTAAAAGGTACAAAAATCGAATTGCTAAAGATGTGAAAAATCCCACACAAAAATAAAAGATTTTGTTTTTATGAAATCTTTTAGCCAAATATGTAAAACAACCACCAATAAATATGGATGCAATTATTTGTATTGTAAAATTTATCAAATCTTTTTATTCTAATATTAAATAATTTAGTACTGTGTAATCACTAAAATTAAGTACTTATTTGGTCTGAAGGTTTTCCTATTTCGTCAATTAACTTATTTGTGTTTGGTATTTCTTTTTGCCAAGTCTTTTTTAAATAATTATACAAGAAGTAACATGTTAAAAGACCAAAAGGCATAGCTATTACACCTAATAAAAAATCGCTTATAGAATCATCAGAATACTCGTTAGAAAAAGCATCAATTAAAAATAGAATAATTACTCCAAATAAAAGACTTCCAACATAATAAACTACTATGCCCAAAATTGCAAAAACCCATTTGCTTTTATCATATTCCTCTGCTAATTTGTAGAAATATTTTCCAATCCAATACAGTAATATTAATCCTAACATAGTTTTTCAATTTTTAAATTTTATTTTTATACTTTCCCAATATCACTGATTTTAGAATCTTTAATTAATTTTTTAAATTTTCTTTCTAAGAATTTATAATAAATTCCAGATATTAGTAAAGCAAGAGGTATTATGAAACATCCCATAACAATTTCATTCGAAAAAGATAACTTATCAAAAGCAAATGAAAAAAGAGATACTGAAATCACATATAAAAAATAATAGCTTAATAAAAAAGACAATAACCCCAATATTGAATATAAAAATAAATATTTATTATATTTTTTCGCTAAGCTGAAAAACATTCTAATTACAAAAAGACAAAAAATAATTGATATTGGATTCAATTCAGTTCTAGTTTTTTACTTTACTCTTATATTAAATGCTTCTTTGCCTTCAATGATTCCTTTTAAATTGTCGTTTTCTACAACTTTACCAACACCTGCAGGAGTTCCTGTAAAAATGATATCTCCTTTTTTTAAGGTGAAATATTGAGATACATAAGCAATCAACTCGTCAGTTTTCCACAACATTGCATTTGTGTTTCCATCTTGTACCAGTTCATCATTCTTAAACAATTGGAATTTTAAATTGTCTAAATCAAAGTTATCCTTTGGATAAAATTCGCCAACAACTGCACTGCCATCAAAAGCTTTTGCTTTTTCCCAAGGCAAACCTTTTTCTTTGCACTGTTGTTGTACATCTCTTGCTGTAAAATCGATTCCCAAACCAATTTCGTCATAATATTTATGCGCAAACTTGGCATCAATATGTTTACCAACTTTATTTATTTTTATCAACACCTCTACTTCATAATGCACATCATCAGAAAAAGGTGGAATAAAAAATGGATTTTTCCTCGGTAAAATTGCAGAATCTGGTTTTAGAAAAACAACAGGGTTTTCTGGTTTTTCGTTTGCTAATTCCTCAATATGTTTTGCGTAATTGCGCCCAATACAAATTATTTTCATTCCCATCTTAATCTTCCCAAAGGGAAGAAACTATTATATTAGTATTATGTTTATTTTCATTTTATATCCACAAGATTGTTTTCCCCTTTGGGGAAATTAAAAGGGCTACTCCCCAGCTTCTGGGAATACAATAGCTCTATTTCCAGAAACAATTATTTGGTTGTTTAAATGACATTTTATAGCTCTTGCCAAGACTAACTTTTCTATATCTGCACCAATTCGTTTTAAAGTAGTTGGTGTACTTTCGTGCGAAACTGGCTTTACATCTTGCTCTATAATTGGACCTTCATCTAAATCTTCAGTGGCATAATGTGCAGTTGCTCCTATTAACTTCACGCCTCTTTCATAGGCTTTTTTATATGGATTTGCTCCTTGAAAAGCAGGTAAAAAAGAATGATGAATATTGATAATTTTCTCTGGATAATGATTGATAAATTCTGATGACAAAATTTGCATATATCTAGCCATTACAACCAAATCAATATTATTGGAATCTAGCAAATTAATAACCTGTGCTTCTTGATTTGTTTTTGTTTCTTTTATAACTGGTAAATGATAAAAAGGAACATCAAACATTTCTGCAATGTGCCTTAATTTATCGTGATTACTGATAATCATTTTTACATTACCATTTAAACTTCCTTCTTTAAAGCGCTCTAACAAATCATATAAATTATGACTTGTATGTGAAACCATTAATGCAACATTTTGTTTTTTATCACCATAATTTACAGACCAATCAAATTTTAGAGGTTCTGCCAACTCTAAAAAACTTTTTTCTAACTCGTTTTTAGAAATATTTGTGCCTTCTGCATTTAAACGAACTCGCATAAAATAGGTGTTTTCAATAGAGTTTACATATTGCTGACAACTTAAAATATTGAATCCTTTTTCATAAAAAAAACTGGTAATTTTTGCTACCAATCCTTTTTGATCTGGACATTTTATTAAAAAAGTTACTAGTTGTGATTTCATTCCCATCTTAATCTTCCCAAAGGGAAGAAACTGTTATGTTATTAATATTGTGTTTTGCTTTCTGTATCCTCAAGAATGTTTTCCCCTTTGGGGAAATTAAAAGAGGATTATGGTATCCATTTTTTAGGAAAATTTGGTTTTCTTTTTTCCAAAAACGCATCTCTTCCTTCTTTTGCTTCGTCTGTCATGTAAGCCAATCTTGTTGCTTCACCAGCAAAAACTTGTTGCCCAACCATACCATCATCTGTTAAATTCATGGCGAATTTTAGCATTTTTATAGACGTCGGACTTTTCTCTAAAATTTCTTGTGCCCATCCATAAGCTGTACTTTCTAATTCTTCATGAGGAATTACAGCATTTACCATGCCCATTTCGTACGCTTCTTGTGCAGAATAATTTCTTCCTAAAAAGAAAATTTCTCTGGCTCTTTTTTGTCCAACCATTTTTGCCAAATATGCAGATCCATAACCACCATCAAAAGAAGTTACATCTGCATCTGTTTGTTTAAAAATAGCGTTTTCTTTACTTGCTAATGTTAAATCGCAAACAACGTGTAAAGAATGTCCACCACCAACTGCCCAACCAGGAACCACTGCAATTACTGCTTTTGGCATAAAACGTATCAACCTTTGAACTTCTAAAATATTCAATCGATGATACCCATCTTCACCCACATATCCTTGATGACCTCTTGCTTTTTGATCTCCTCCAGAACAAAAAGAATAAATGCCATCTTTTGTACTTGGGCCTTCAGCAGATAATAAAACCACCCCAATATTCACATCTTCTCCTGCATCATAAAAAGCATCATACAATTCTTTGGTAGTTTTTGGTCTAAAAGCATTTCTAACATTGGGTCTGTTAAAAGCTATTCTTGCAACTCCATTGCATTTTTTATACGTAATATCTTCGTATTCTTTAACAGTTTTCCATTCGGGTTGTATCATATTTTTGTATTTTAGACGTTGTTAATTAAGAAAAAAGCTATTATCAGCAAAAATAAACAATCTAAGCTATGATTCAGAAAACACTCTCATTATTATTTATACTTTTTTCTTGTGTAGGATTTTCTCAAAAAACAATTCAACATTCTTTAGAATCTGACATTTTAGAAACCACAAGAAATATTAAAATTTATATTCCTGAAGGATATGAAAAAGATAGTATTAAAAATTATCCTTTGACAATTGTTTTAGAGGAGGAATTGCTCTTTGATATTTATGTAGGCAATTCAGTGTTATTTGCCAAAAAAGACAAAGCTCCCAAACAAATTGTAGTGGGTATTTCTATGGAAGATACAAAAGGACAAGATATTTCTTTCAATAGAAATACGGGTCAATTAACAACTACAGCCAGTAATTTTTACGAGTTTTTAAGAGACGAAGTTATTTTTTATATGGAAAGCAACTATAGAACATCGCCTTTTATTTCTTTGTTTGGTGAAGGATACTCTGCAAACTTAATTTCTCATTTTTTGAGAGAAGATGCTGCTTTTATCAATTCTTTTATTTGTATAAATCCTAGTTTTTCTGATTTTATTGGTGGTGAATTACAATCTTATAATTTAGATAAATTTAGCAAAAAGGACAATACTTTTTATTTTTACACCAATAATTCAACCTCTTTTTCAACTGATAAACAGCAAAAAATTGAGCAAATTCAGACAGCATTAAGTAGTGTGGAAATTAAAAATTTTAATATCATAAACGATGTAATTACAACCTCTAGTTCTATTTCTGCTGCAAGTGAAGCAATTCCAAGAGCAATGACTAAGATTTTTGAAATTTATTCACCAATTTCTGATGAAGAATTTAATGAAAAAGTAAAAGATTTGGCACCAAGTGATGCCATTTACTATGTAGAAAATAAATATTTAGAAATAGAATTTTTGTTTGGCACAAATTTAGGAATTAGAGAAAGAGATATTTTTGCAATTGAAAAAATTATCATCGAAAAAGAAAATGGCGACAAATTAAGAGATTTTGGCAAGATGATTTTAAAATTATATCCAACATCTCATTTAGGTGATTATTATATTGGTAGATATTATGAATCTGGAAAAATGTTTAAAAAAGCATTAAAACAATACAAAATAGGTTATGGAAAAATGGATCCTGCTGATCCTAATTCGGATGCTTTTTACGAGAATATATTAAGATTGGGAGGACAGTAAGGCCCCTTTAATTCCCCAAAGGGGAAAAATGTTTGCGGTTTTGTGTTTGTAGTAAAAAAAACAATGGTTAATGGTTAATGGTTAATGGTTAATGGTTAATGGTTAATGGTTAATGGTTAATGGTTAATGGTTAATGGTTAATGGTTAATGGTTAATGGTTAATGGTTAATGGTTAATGGTTAATGGTTAAACCTAAAAAATCAAGAAACATTATAAAAATTAAATGTGTAATTATTTTTTATTGAAAGGAACTCTCCAAGTAAAACCAGCACCAACAAAAAGTCCATCATTTTCACCAATTAAAGCATCTAGCTGAAAATTAGTATTGATTAAATAATAGTACCCAGCATCAAAATTAATTTGATCTGTATTGTTTAAAAATGTTCCGAAAGTTTCTACAAAAACACCCATTTTAGTATTTAGACTATAAGCCATATTAAATACATACAATGCATTATTTGTATTAAAATCATCATTTACATTGATTCCCAAATTGGCAGTATACGAAAGTTTATCCGTAAAAGAGCTTCCAAAAATATAGGTTAATTGTGTGTTTTTAGCATCTGCACCAAAATCATAAGATAGTTGTAAGCTAGATTTTGAATTGCTATCTACATTGCTTAATAAATATCTTGCTCCTATTGTAAAAGATGCTAAATCGCTTGCAAAGTTTTCTCCTGATAAAATGAACCCAGAATTTAGTTCTAATTTTTCTGAAAGTCCAAACCTAAAAAAAGAACTTGGTACATAAAGAGAATTATTTTCAAAAAAATCTATTCCTGTTTGGTTTTGAAAAACATTTTTACCAACCGTATTTACAGACAACGCTTGTCCTGGTCTGTCAGAAGCTAAAGATTCTGTAAACTGAGCTTTTACAGTAATCGAAAACAATACAAAACAAAGAAATACTATTTTTTTCATAGCTATTTTACCAATTCAATTCTGTCTTCTTTGATCACAATTAGCTTTTGTTTGTACAAATTACCAACTGCTTTTTTAAACGCTTTTTTACTCATTTTCATATGAAAACGAATTGCATCTGGAGAGCTTTTATCTGTCAATAATAAAAAACCTTCTCTACTATCTTTTAATTTGTTTAAAACTTTATCAACATCTGCATCTATAACATTTCTAAAACCTTGAGGACGCAAAGAAACATCAATTTTACCATCTTCTCTGATGTTTTTGATGTACCCAACAACTTCCATATTTTCTTCTAACTCCTGAAAAACTTCGCTTCTAAAAAGCAAACCATCAAATTCGTCGTTAATGCAAACTGTGTATCCTAAAGCTGTTTCGTTTTCAATCACTAAACTTACTTTATCTCCTTCTTTAAAATCATATTCGAATTGTTGAGAATCTTCTTGCTCATTATTTTCAAACTCTTGATGCTCGTTTTCTTCTTCGTGTAAATCCATTATTTTATATATTTAAAATAGTCTTTTAAAACTGAGTCGTTTTCTAAACTCGGTGTAAATATCTCTAAAATTTTTGGTTTTTCTGATGTTTCATAAAAACCTATCAATTCTTTTTTTACAGTTTCAGTAGAAAATGCTTGTTGATATTCAAATTGGTGCATTTTACACAAATGTTCTGCTGTTAAACAATGTGGAGTTTCAAAATACTTGGCTGCATTTGTTGTTCCTGGTCCAGGAATAATTTTAAAAATTCCTCCACCAGAATTATTCACTAAAATAATTCTAAAATTAGCAGGAATATTTTTATTCCAAAGTGCATTTGCATCGTAGAAAAAACTTAGATCGCCAGTAATAAAAATGGTTTGTTTTGTTGATGCAAAAGCGGCTCCAATTGCTGTACTTGTACTTCCATCAATACCACTTGTACCTCTATTACAAAAAATACTAATGCTATCTTTTACGCTAAACATTTGTACATATCTAATTACAGCACTGTTGCTAGATTGTACTTGGCAATTTTCTGGAACACTTGCTATAATTTGCTCATATACTTTTAAATCTGAATGTTTTATTTGTGATAAATATTCAGCATGTTTTTCTCTTCTTCGGTCTCTAATGGCTAACCATTTTGGCTGATAATCGCTTTCTTTTTTTGAAATAATTTTATTAAACTTCGAGAAAAAATCGACGGGTTTTGTTTGGATAAATTCTGTTAAACAGAAAAAAGTATTCATGGCTTTTTTCTCATCGATATTCCAATGATGTTTTGGTTGATAGCTTCTTAGAAATTTCTTGATTCTCTTGGAAACAATCATACCACCAAAAGTGATGAGAATATCTGGTTGCAATTCTCTAAACTCTTCATCTTCTAAAGAAAAAATTAATTGATCTATGGCATTAATGGCTTTTTCATGATGCAAGTTAGAGGTTGTTTCCGTTAATAAAATAACAGAATCATCTTCTGAATACAAATCCATTAATTTATGGAGTGCTGCATCTGGATAATTTACACCAACAACCAACATTTTTTTATTGGCCTTGTTCCAAATGTCTGCTAAACTGCTATAATTAATATGAGAATTATCTAAAGAACTTAAAGAAATATGTGGAAAATTAAAGTGTGCTAACTCACCAACAGTTTCGTACAAAGGCTCATCAAAAGGCACATTTATATGCACTGGACCTTGTTGAGAAACCGAAATTTGTAAGGCTTCTCCTATTAACTGAGCATTTCTGGTTTTATACTTTTCGCTTTCAATTAAGTTTGCCGAAAATAAAATATGATTTTCAAACACATTTTCTTGTCTGATGGTTTGTCCATCACCAATATCGATTAAGTGTTTTGGTCTGTCTGCAGAAATTACCACCAAAGGAATATTACTGTAAAAAGCTTCTGCAATTGCAGGATAATAATTTAACAACGCTGAACCAGAAGTACATAAAATTGCCACTGGTTTTTGGGTTTGCTGTGCAATTCCCAACGCAAAAAAAGCAGCACATCTTTCATCTACAATACTCAACGTTTCTATTGCTGGATGATTAGAAAACCCAATGGTAAGTGGCGCATTTCTTGATCCTGGAGAAATTACAACTGTAGCAATGTTAAATTGATGACAAGCTGCAATTACTTGTTGGGCTAACTCTTTTTGTGGAAAAGCCCCTTTTAATTTCCCCATTTCGTCTGCGCTCAATGCAGGCTTCTGGGAAAAACTATTGCTGGATAAAGTTTGCTTTTCTGTTTGTTTCATTCAGAAATGTTTTATTTCTAATTTTTATTTTTTTAACTAAAAACTCCAAACTTTTGCGAATTTGGAGTTCCTGTAATTTTGATGATGCTATTAATTAGCAAACAAGTTTAGCCCTGATTGAAACGACATCCTTTTTGCTTTTTCAGCAAAAAGATATAGTGGAAAGCAGGAAATAGCTCCAAATCATTATTATTAGTTTTGACTAAATACGAATAACCAATAACTAATAACTTTTTTTAGTTTCCTTTTTTATAATCCTCTAAAAACTTCGCCAAACCAATATCTGTTAAAGGGTGCTTTAAAAGCCCTTCAATAGCGCTTAAAGGCCCAGTCATAACATCAGATCCTAATTTTGCGCAATCGATAATGTGCATTGTATGACGCACTGAAGCTGCTAAAATTTGAGTTTCGAATCCGTAATTGTTATAAATATGACGAATTTCTGATATCAAATTTAAACCATCTGTAGAAATATCATCTAATCTACCAATAAATGGCGAAACATAGGTTGCTCCTGCTTTTGCTGCCAATAAAGCTTGCCCAGCAGAAAAAACTAACGTTACATTTGTTTTAATACCTTTAGATGAAAAGTATTTACACGCTTTAATTCCGTCTTTAATCATTGGTAATTTTACCACGATTTGCGGGTTTAAAGCAGCCAAAGCTTCCCCTTCTTTAACCATTCCATCAAAATCTGTAGCAATAACTTCTGCAGAAACATCTCCTTCTACCAACTCGCAAATTGCTTTATAATGATTAATGATATTGGTTTGCCCAGTAATGCCTTCTTTTGCCATTAAAGATGGGTTTGTGGTTACACCATCTAAAATTCCTAAAGCTTGCGCCTCTTTTATTTGCTCTAAATTTGCTGTGTCAATAAAAAATTTCATCTTTTAATATTTATATGTATGCTACAAAGATAATAAGTTTGGTTCTTTATCTTTTACATATTGATGACAAGTTTTTTAAAGTGAATTATATTTTACGTAATTTATAGTATTTCAAATTTTATTTAAACAAGGTTTAACAGAAAAAGTTTATCAACTTAATTTTAATCTTTTAATTTTGTAAAAATTATGACCCTTACTAGAAACATATTTACCCTTTTGATTTTTTTCAGCATTTTTTCATGTGAATCAAAAAAAGAAGAAATACCTCCTTTTAAAATTGATGAAAATGGGAAAATTATTTGTAATAATACAGCAACCTCAATAACAAAAGGTGATACTATTGTTGTTGAAAATGGCGAAAACTCTATTGTTTGGAAAGGAACCTACACTGAAACCTCTATACACATTAATTTTACAATTCCTATTGGTAGTAGTGGAGAAAGCGAACAATATAATTTTATTTTCGATAAAACTTCTGAGTGCCCAAAAATAGAACGTGCTTTTAAATTTTATAATGGAAATGATGATGATGTTTCTGCGGTTACAGAAATGGACGTTTTAGAATTTTACAATCATGCTTGGGAAAAAGACAAACAGTTTTCTGGTCTTTTAGTATATAAGGACCCTCATAACAAACAATTATTTTCTAGAAAATTTTGGTTAGATTTTACAGAAAGTGACAAAATCACAGAAAATACAAATTTTTCTTTTTTTGATGATTATTTTAATGGAAAACTACCCATTGATATTGACATGGATAAAAATGGTAGTATTGATTATAAAATGGTAGCCGAAGCAAAAAGAGATATTGGGAACACACCTCAATTTAATTCTTACACTATCAAATTAATTTCTACCAACGAAGATGAAAATTTAATTTTATCGCCTATTATTAGAAATGGACCTTACACTGTTATTTACGAAGCTCCTTTTAATTCTGAAAATAAAAGACAATATAACAATGATGTTAAAGATGCGTTGGATGTTTTTTATGAGTTTGATGCTCCTTATCAAAACTACAATTACTTTTTAGGCAATAATTTAACAAATAAAAATTTTCTAAGCAATAATAAAGAAGATTACTATATTATTAGAATGAATTTTGGTGATAAAAAATTTTATGGATGGATAAAGTTTGCCTACGATTCAGAAAACTACAATATTGAAATATTAGAAACTTTTTTAAATCCTATTGAAACCAAACATGTATATGTTGATTAAAATATAATGTTATAATTTATAGTGATTCATTAATATCTTTTCATACAACCTATCTGGTAAAATTCTTTTTAAAACAATAGAAAACTTCTCTAAAAGATTCCCAACTTTATAATGAATTTTAGGGTTTTTAGCATTGATTATTTTATAAACAGTTTTCGCCATTTCTATAGGATTCATTCCTCCAGTTACATCAGCATCAATAATATCTAAGTTGGTTTTATAATCTTCTCTATAAGCAGAATCCTCAAAAACTGGAGTGTGATATCTACCTTGAGCAATGTTTGTAGCAAAATCTCCAGGTGCAACACTTACCACTTTTATTCCAAACCCTTTAACCTCCATACTTGTAGCTTCAGTAACTAACTCTAAAGCGCCTTTAGTTGCAGAATACATTCCTCTAAAAGGTAACCCCATGTAGCCAGCAAAAGAAGTTACGTTTATAATAGTGCCAGATTTTTGCAAACGCATTTGAGGTAAAACCGTCTTTAAAACATCTATAGCTCCAAAAAAATTGGTGTCAAAAACAGCTTTCATTTCTTCTGAAGGAGTATCTTCAATGGGCCCAGTAATGCCCATTCCTGCATTGTTTACCAAAACATCTAATCGTCCTTCTTTATTAATAATAAAATTAACGGCATTTTTGATGGTTTCAATTTTTAAAACATCTAAAGCAATTAATTTAAAAGGATAATTTTCTATGTTTTTAGGTTTTCTACTTGTACCATAAACATGATATCCTTTTTCATGCAAAAAAGTAGCAATTCCTTTCCCTATTCCAGAGGAAGCTCCTGTAACCAGTATAACTTTGCTCATAAAAATTTAAGATTCAAGATTTAAAGTTTAAGATTCTACTAATATAGAATATTTAAGAATACAGAAATATATCAAAAAAGAAAAATATTAATCAATAAATGTTTTTTTGAAGTCCTTTCCTTTGGAAAGGATTTAGGATAGGAATAAAAAATGGCAAGCTACCTACATCACACTGCTACAACCTAATACCTTTGCTGTGTTCCCACCCTGGAGGATTCAAAGGGAGCTAGTTGTGTAGGACTTGCCACTGCAAATTTACAACAGATTTTTATTTTATCCATAAAAAATTGTATAATTTTTGTAAGATTTTTAATGATTTGATACTGAAATAGATGTTGCTTTTAATTAGCGTAAAACTATTGATTCTACTGATAAATATGTAAATTTTAGATAAAATTATTCCTCAAAAAATGATTCAGAAATATTTTTATCTGACAAAAGATTATGAAAGAATCTAAATTTTTCACAAAACTCTAAAAAGAATTAATATTCCGTCCTTCTAAGGCTTAAGAGCGCTTGTAGAATAAAATGCTATTAATATTTCATCCCTTTGAGATTTTTCAGCTCTGTAAGAGGGAAAGATTAATAATAAAATATATTGTAAAAACTAAGAAGCTCCATAGGAGCGAAATTCAATTAAAGATTATGAATTAAATTGTAGTTGAAAAGGATTGTTTTTAAGAAAAGTACTTTTTACTTTCATTCCAATACACATCCATTTCTGTTAAGGACATATCTGAAAGTTCTTTCCCTTCTTTTTTGGCAGCTTTTTCTAAATACTGAAATCTATTAATGAATTTTTTGTTTGTTTTTTCCAAGGCATTTTCAGGATTCACACCTATAAAGCGTGCGTAATTGATCATGGAAAATAAAACATCGCCAAATTCTTTTTCGGTGTTTTCTTTATTTCCTGCTTTAACTTCTTCATTTAATTCTGTAAGTTCTTCTTGTACTTTTTCCCAAACTTGTTCTGGCTTTTCCCAATCGAAACCAACTCCTGCAACTTTTTCTTGAATTCTACTTGCTTTTATAACTGCAGGCAAACTTTTTGGCACTCCTTCTAATACAGATGTTTTACCTTCTTTTAGTTTTAATTGTTCCCAATTGCGCTTTACTTCTGTCTCGTCTTTCACTTTTACATCACCATAAATATGAGGATGTCTGCTAATTAATTTATCAGAAATACTATTGGCAACATCAGCAATATCAAAAGCTTTTTTTTCACTTCCTATTTTTGCATAAAAAACAATATGTAATAAAACATCACCTAATTCCTTTTTAATTTCTGGCAAGTCATTATCAAGAATTGCATCTGCCAACTCATAGGTTTCCTCAATGGTTAAATGACGTAAACTTTCTAGAGTTTGTTTTTTATCCCAAGGACATTTTTCTCTGAGATCGTCCATAATATCTAACAAACGATTAAAAGCGGAAAGTTGTTCTTTTCTTGAGTTCATAATAAATTGAGTATAAATAAAAATTCTACAAAACTATGTTAAGCTTTGTAGAATAATTATAGTTGTATTTCTAGATTTTTGTTGATGTTAGCAAATTGAAAATTATGAATGCCAAGTGCAACTGCTAACTGATTACTTTTTTTTAAGCCTCTTTTTCAGCATTTTCTTCAGCAGCAACTTCCTCAGTTTTTGTAAAATCAAAACCAGCTTCAATTAACAAATTAAACCACTGAATTACTTTTTTAATGTTAGAAGAATACACTCTCTCAGCATCGTAATTTGGTAAAACTTCTTCGAAAAAAGAGGCTAATTTTTTACCACTTTCTTTATGAGAAATTGCTTCTTTACCTTCTGTTTTTGCTGCCATAGCTTTAAAAACTTCTAACAAAGGCATATCTTCTTCGTAGGTATAAATCGCAATATTCTCTAACATACTCACATTTTGTGTAGCATTAATTGCCAATCTTTTTTTATCGGTTAAAGATTCTACAATAATTGCATTTTTTGATTGTGATACTACTTGAAATAAACCAGGTTTACCAGTTACTGAAATAATTTTACTAAATTCCATTTGTATATATTTTTATAAAGTGTCTTTTTTTGATTGTAATCGATAAGGTTTTAAATTTTATATTTAATTGATATTTTAATATAAAACATCAATAAAAATTATCTACCTTTTTTTAAGTTTGGGAAACGCATTCTATAATCCGCATTTATTTTCCCTTTAGAAATGTTTTCTAGTTTCTTTTTAATCAATCTTTTTTTAAGTGATGATATTTTGTCTGTAAACAAAACACCTTCTATATGGTCATATTCGTGCTGAAAAACTCTTGCTGCTAAACCTTCTAAAACCTCAGTATGCTTGTTAAAATCTTCATCTTGATATTCAATAGTTACTTTTGGCTGACGAAAAACGTCTTGACGAACATCTGGAATACTTAAACAGCCTTCGTTAAAAGACCATTCTTCTCCTTCTTCTTCTAAAATTTGTGCGTTGATAAAAACTTTATTAAAAGATTTTAGCGTTTCTCTGTCAGCTTCATCTAAATCTTCATCTTCTGCAAAAGGAGATGCATCAATTAAAAACAAACGAATTGCTTTGCCTATTTGAGGGGCAGCTAAACCAACACCAGAAGCATTGTACATGGTTTCTTTCATGTTTACAATTAGTTCTTTTAGGTTTGGATAATCTGCATCAATATCCTTACATTCCTTTCTAAGAACAGGATCTCCATAAGCTACAATTGGTAAAATCATTTTTTCTTTTTTTGTGGGTGCAAAAGTACAATTTACAATTCCGAAATCCGAATTTTTGAAATCGATTTTTTTTTAAAGAACGTATTCTTTCAATTAAATCGTATTATATAAATAAGATTGTAAAATAATAGTGGCGCTAATTTCATCTACCAACGCTTTATTTTTTCGTTGATTTTTTTTCAATCCACCATCAATCATGGTTTGAAAAGCCATTTTAGATGTAAAACGTTCATCTACTCTTTTTACAGGAACTTGAGGAATTTGTTTCGCTAATTTTGTAAGGAAAGGCAATATTAAAGCTTCACTTTCACTATCAGTATTATTCATTTGTTTTGGTTTGCCAACTAAAAAAAGTTCTACATTTTCTTTGCTTATGTATTCTTTTAAAAACTTGATCAATTCACCCGTTTTTACAGTCGTTAAACCAGATGCAATTATTTTTAATTCATCTGTAACTGCTATTCCTGTTCTTACTTTTCCAAAATCAATGGCTAAAATTCTTCCCAATTTAAATACTTTTTTGGCAAAAATAAAGTTTAAACTTTTAATAGGATACATTAAAGAGAATAAAATCAATCTATTAAAAAAACTAAGCCTAGTATTTTAAACAAACAAGCCATATCTGTTAAAAAAACGTATATTCGCCTTGGTTTTTGGCAATCAATTTATATTTGCAAAAATGAATTTATTAGAATGGAAGATATTAGAAAAATTATAGAATCGGCTTGGGAAAATCGTGATTTATTAAAAGAAGAAAACACGATAAACACAATTAGAAAAGTTGTTGATTTATTAGACAAAGGTGAGTTAAGAGTTGCAGAACCAACAACTGATGGTTGGCAAGTAAATGAATGGGTAAAAAAAGCAGTTGTTTTGTATTTCCCAATTCAAAAAATGGAAACGTTAGAAGCTGGTATTTTTGAATATCATGACAAAATTCCATTAAAGAAGAACTTTGCAGAAAGAGGAATTAGAGTTGTACCAAATGCAGTTGCAAGACATGGAGCTTATATTTCTGCTGGCACAATTTTAATGCCAAGTTACGTAAATATTGGTGCGTATGTAGATGAAGGAACCATGGTTGACACTTGGGCTACAGTAGGTTCTTGTGCACAAATTGGTAAAAATGTACATTTATCTGGTGGTGTTGGAATTGGTGGAGTTTTAGAACCATTACAAGCGGCTCCTGTAATTATAGAAGATGGTGCTTTTATTGGCTCTAGATGTATTGTTGTAGAAGGTGTTAGAGTAGAAAAAGAAGCTGTTTTAGGAGCAAATGTTGTGTTAACAATGAGTACTAAAATTATAGATGTTACTGGTGACGAACCTGTTGAAATGAAAGGAATTGTCCCTGCAAGATCTGTAGTAATTCCTGGAAGCTATACCAAGAAATTTGCTGCTGGAGAATACAATGTACCTTGTGCATTAATTATCGGAAAAAGAAAAGAAAGTACCAATAAAAAAACATCTTTAAACGACGCTCTACGTGAGTATGATGTTGCTGTTTAAAGATTAAATGCTATGACAAAAATTACTGCAATAATTCCTACTTTAAATGAAGAAATTCATATAGAAGAAGCTATAAAATCTGTTGGTTTTGCTGATGAAATTATTGTAATAGATTCATATAGCACAGATAGTACAGTTGCATTAGCTGAAAAATACAATGTAAAAATCATCAAGCGAAAGTTTGATGATTTTTCTTCTCAAAAAAACTTTGCGATTCAACAAGCTAAACATCCTTGGATTTATGTTTTGGATGCTGATGAAAGAGTAACTTCAGAAGTTAAAAGAGAAATTTTAGAAGCTGTACAAAACCCAAACAATTGTGTTGGTTTTTATGTGCGTAGAAGTTTTTATTTTGTTGGCAAGAACATCAATTACGGAGGTTGCCAAAGAGATAAAGTAATTCGACTTTTTTTGAAAGAAGAATGTATGTATAGAGGTATTGTTCATGAAAAAATTACTACAAATGGTAAATTAGGATTTTTCAAGCATAAAATTGAACATTATTCTTATAAAAATTATGATCATTATATTTCTAAAATGAATCACTATGGTGCTTTAAGAGCAAAGCAATATTTTGATGAAGGAAAAACAGTTAATTTATATCATATTCTAATAAAACCACCTGCAAGATTTTTTATTCATTATTTTTTAAGACTAGGCTTTTTAGATGGTTTTCCTGGTTATATTTTTGCAAAAACCCAAGCTTATGGAGTTTATGTTAGGTACGTAAAACTCTGGCTTTTAAACAGAAACGTGAAGTAAATCTTATTTTAAAGTTTGATAAAAGAAGTAATTTCGAACACATCTTTGTAATTTATAGGTAAATAGCGTAAAAATTTGCCAAAAAGGTCTGATAATTTCTCTTTTAACTTTATTGAATTTAGGTAAGTTATTTTGCTGAATAGTACTACCTCCCATTTTCTTATCAACACTTACAACATATTGTTTATTGGTAGAATATAATGGCACTTTATGTTTGTAAACATCTTGTTTCATCACATCAATGGGTGCATAATAATCACTCAAATTATCCGTTAATTTTTGTGCTGCATTTTTACCAATAATTTGTCCAATCATTAAAACTGGAGGCATTAAAAATTTATTGAGTAATTCAGTTTTTTGGAGTGAATAAAAACCTTTTTTACCTGAAATATCTAAAAAATCGTTTATTGTTATTTTTGATAAAAGCTGATCTAAATCTTTAAAAAAGTCGTCATGAACCAAAGCATCATCTTCTAAAACAATCGAAAAATCTTCTGGCTGATTTGCTAAAAATTCCCACAATTTAAAGTGCGTTAAACAAATACCAATTTCTCCATCATTTGGGTAAGGAAAATGTGCTAAAATATTGTGTTTCGCTTTTTCTTTTTTTAAGAAATTCGGATCTAAATCTTTACCATAAGTTGCAGAAATTCTGGTAATTGGAATGTTCAATTTTTTAAATTGATTTTCCATAAAATCTCTACGTTCTTTACTTTTATCTAAATTGATGTAATAAACTTTGTAAGACATCATAATTGAATCCAATTTTTAGAAGCGACTTCATTTTTTTGACTTACAAACCATTTTTTAGGAGCAATAACTGTTTTGTCTTTATATTGATTTAACCAAGCTCCCCACCAAGAAAAACTACTATTTGCTGTAATATTGTGGTTGCATAAACTCATTAAAAACATGTCTTCATGTGGAATTGTTTTATGGTCTATATAAGTTGCATTTTCTAATTGTAAGTTTTCTTTTGTCCAAGCAATATTATCAGAAAAAACAAAAAAGTGAGTAGTATCAAACTTTTCATTAATCAACTTAATAGCGGCTGCATAATAATTTAAATCGCAAGTTCCATGAACACTATTTGCTTTTTCATCAGTAATATAATCTCCTCTTCTAATATGCAAAGAACAAGAATTTTTATGCTGATGAATTTCTTTTGAATATTCTTTTGTTGAATTAGAAAGCTCTGATTTAATCGTAAATTGTTTTAACAGAATTTCTCTAATAGATAAAAAATACTTTTCAGTTTGAAAATATCCTTTTACAAATTCATTCCCTTTAAGTTTCAATAAATTTTCATCAAACAACAAACTTTTTTCTTTTACATTTTTCTTTAGTTTTAATAAAGATAAAAATGTGTCTAAAGAACCTGCTTTTTGTAAATCGATATTATAGGAATCTAAATGATAACCACCATGTAATTTGTATGTTTTGAATTTAGAAATATCAATTTGAACATCAAAACCTTTTTGTTGCAAAGATTTCGCATACGCATATTGAAACATTTGGTTTCCAAGTCCACCAACAATTCTTACAATAATCATTTAAATTTTAGTTTGATAAAAGAAGTTACAGCAAAAATACAAATGTTCTTACTATTTTTCTTCTTTTAAACTATGTAAAACAATAAATTTGCCAATTGACTGCAAAAAAAATATGAAGTACACAGAAGCAATTCAATCAGAAATATTTACAATCATTTCTCAAGCATCCAAAGAACTAAACATCGATTCTTATGTAATTGGTGGATTTGTGCGTGATTTTTTTCTAAAAAGAGGCACAGCAAAAGACATTGATGTAGTAGCTGTTGGCAGTGGCATTGAGTTGGCTAAAAAAGTAGCACAGCTAATTCCAAACAAACCTAAAGTGCAAATTTTTAAAACTTATGGAACAGCAATGTTGCGTTTTAAAGATGTTGAGATTGAGTTTGTGGGCGCAAGAAAAGAATCATATTCTGAAGATAGCAGAAATCCAGAAGTTACTGAAGGCTCTTTAAAAGACGATCAAAATAGACGTGATTTTACTATAAATGCGTTGGCTTTAAGTTTAAACGAAGACAATTTTGGAGAGTTGTTAGATCCTTTTAATGGTATTGAAGATTTAGAAAATAAAATTATTAAAACACCATTAAATCCTGATATTACTTATTCTGATGATCCTTTAAGGATGATGAGAGCCATTCGTTTTGCAACCCAATTAAATTTTGAAATCGAAGAAAATTCGCTTGCTGCTATTTCTAAAAACGCAAACCGATTACACATAATTACTAAAGAAAGAATTGTAGTTGAGTTGAATAAAATTATGTCCTCAGCAACACCATCTATAGGGTTTTTGTTATTAGAAAAAACCAAATTACTACCTCAAATTCTGCCTGAATTAATTGCATTAAAAGGTGTTGAAGAAGTTGAAGGTCAAAAACATAAAGACAACTTTTACCACACTTTAGAAGTGGTAGATAATATTGCAGAACATACAGAAGATGTTTGGTTACGTTGGGCTGCACTTTTACATGATGTTGGAAAAGCACCTACAAAAAGATTCAGTAAAAAAGTGGGTTGGACGTTTCATGGACATGAATTTGTGGGCTCTAAAATGGTATATAAAATCTTTAAAAAATTAAAAATGCCATTGAACAATAAAATGAAATTTGTTCAGAAAATGGTATTGTTGAGTTCAAGACCAATTGTATTAGCAAGCGATGTAACAGATTCTGCTGTAAGACGTTTGGTTTTTGATGCAGGTGATGACATCAACTCTTTAATGACGCTATGTGAAGCAGATATTACTACCAAAAACCCAAGGAAATTTAAATTGTATCATAAAAATTTTGATTTAGTTCGTTCTAAAATTAAAGAAGTGGAAGAACGAGATAGAGTGCGTAATTTTCAACCTCCAATTACTGGTGAAGAAATTATGGAAGCCTTTAATTTAAAACCTTGTAGAGAAATTGGGCAAATAAAAGAAGCCATTAAAAACGCTATTTTAGATGGTGAAATTCCTAACGAACATAAAGCAAGTTATGATTTTATGATTGAAAAAGGCAAAAAACTCGGTTTAAAACAAGATTAAAAACCTACATTAAATTATCATTTTATCTAAAAAATTAAGATAAAGCTATTTTTTTCGCCATACTTACTCTTACTCATTTTTCCTATTAATTTATCAATAAAAGCCATAATTTTCTTTTACTCATTGATTTCTGTATTGTATCTTTAAAGCAATAAAAAATCAATCAAAAAGAAAAAAAATGAAAATTAAAAAAGTATTAGTTGCAAACAGAGGAGAAATTGCTATCAGAATATTTAGAGCTTGTACAGAAATTAATGTAAAAACGGTAGGTATTTATACTTTTGAAGACAGGTATTCTTTACACAGATATAAATCTGACGAATCTTATCAAATTGGTGAAGACAATCAACCTTTAAAACCTTATTTAGATATTGATGCAATTATAAAAATTGCCAAAGAAAATAATGTAGATGCCATTCATCCTGGTTATGGTTTTTTATCAGAAAATGCACTTTTTGCTCAAAAATGTGAAGAAAATAATATCATTTTTGTGGGGCCAAAAGTATCCGTTTTAAAATCTTTAGGTGATAAAATTACGGCTAAAAAAGTAGCAATTGATAACAATATTCCTATCATTCAAAGCAATAAAAAGCCTTTAGAAAATGTAGAAATTGCTTTAGAAGAAGCAGAAAATATAGGTTATCCTGTAATGCTAAAAGCAGCTTCTGGAGGTGGAGGAAGAGGAATGAGAGTTATTAGAAAAGCAGATGAATTAAAGAAAGCTTATGGAGAAAGTAAACGTGAAGCTTTAAATGCTTTTGGAGATGACACTGTTTTTTTAGAAAAGTTTGTAGAAAATCCAAAACATATTGAAATTCAGATTGTTGCAGATAATTATGGCAACACTGTTCATCTGTTTGAAAGAGATTGTTCTGTGCAAAGACGTTATCAAAAAGTAATTGAATTTGCGCCTTCTTATGGCTTAAATGACGAAATAAAAAATGCCCTTTACAACTATGCAATTAAAATTTGTACAGCTGTAAATTATAACAATATAGGAACTGTAGAATTTTTGGTAGATGATGATGGTTCTATTTATTTTATAGAAGTAAATCCAAGAATACAAGTAGAACATACTGTTACAGAGGTTATTACAAACATAGATTTGGTAAAAACGCAATTATTTATAGCAGGTGGTTACAAATTAGAAGATCAACAAATAAAAATACCAAGTCAAGAATCTATCAAAATAAATGGCTATGCTTTGCAATGTAGAATTACTACAGAAGATCCTCAAAACGATTTTAAACCCGATTTTGGCACAATTTCTACTTACAGAAGTGCATCTGGTTTTGGAATACGTTTAGATGCAGGTAGTATTTATCAAGGTGTAAAAATATCACCTTTTTTTGATTCTATGTTAGTTAAAGTTACTTCAAACAGTAGAACTTTAGATGGTGCTGCACGTAAAATTAGAAGAGCTTTAAGCGAGTTTAGAATTAGAGGTGTTAAAACAAATATGCCTTTTTTAGATAATATTTTACAACACGAAACTTTTAGAAAAGGAGAAATTACTGTAAATTTTATAAAGTCTACACCTAGTTTATTCGAGTTTAAAGCACCAAGAAACAGAGCCAATAAAATTATTACTTATCTAGGAGATATTACTATAAATGGTAATAAAGATGTCAAAAAATTTGATGCAACAAAAACGTTTGTAAAACCAAAAGTTCCTGCTTTTGATGTAAATACGAGTTTCCCAAAAGGAACAAAAGATATTTTAACAGAATTAGGTCCAGAAGGATTTTCTCAATGGTTAAAAAATGAAAAGAAAATTCATTTTACAGACACAACAATGAGAGATGCACATCAAAGTTTATTGGCAACAAGAATGCGAACTTTTGATATGCTAAAAGTAGCAGAAGGCTATGCAAAAAATCATCCAGAAATATTTAGTATGGAAGTTTGGGGTGGAGCAACTTTTGATGTTTGCTTGCGTTTTTTACAAGAAAATCCTTGGGAAAGGTTACGTTTATTAAGAGAAAAAATGCCAAACGTTTTATTACAAATGTTAATAAGAGGCTCAAATGGAGTTGGTTATACAGCTTATTCAGATAATTTAATTGGCAAATTTGTAGAAGAATCTTGGGAAAATGGAGTTGATTTATTCAGAATTTTTGACTCCCTAAATTGGATGAAATCATTGGCACCTTGTATAGAACATGTTCGAACAAAAACGAATGGTTTAGCTGAAGGTTCTATTTGTTACACAGGTGATATTTTAGATGTAAAAAACACCAAATACAACTTAAAATATTACATTAATCTTGCAAAAGAAATCGAAAATGCTGGTGCACATATTTTAGCAATTAAAGATATGGCTGGTTTGTTAAAACCTTATGCAGCATCAGAATTAGTATCTGCTTTAAAAACGGAATTAAATATTCCAATTCATTTGCACACACATGATACATCCTCTATACAATCTGCTACCTATTTAAAAGCAATTGAAGCTGGTGTTGATGTTGTAGATGTTGCTTTGGGTGGTTTATCTGGTTTAACATCGCAACCAAATTTTAACTCGATTGTAGAAATGATGAAGTTTCACGAAAGAGAAAATCCTATAAATACAACTTCTTTAAACGAATATTCTAATTATTGGGAAGCTGTTAGAGAATATTATTATCCTTTTGAATCTGGTTTAAAAGCAGGTTCTGGAGAGGTTTTTAAACACGAAATACCTGGAGGACAATATTCTAACTTAAAACCTCAAGCACAATCTTTAGGATTAGAAAGTCGTTTTCATGAAATTACAAAAATGTATGGAGAAGTAAATACGTTGTTTGGAAATATTGTAAAAGTTACACCAAGTTCTAAAGTTGTTGGTGATATGGCTCAGTATTTAGTAAGTAATAATTTAACGATTCAAGATGTTTTAGAAAAAGGGGAAAGTATTTCTTTTCCACAATCTGTAGTAAGCTTTTTTAAAGGAGAATTAGGTCAACCTGTTGGTGGTTTTCCACAGAAATTGCAAAAACTCATTTTAAAAGATCAACAACCTTTTACTGATAGACCAAATGCACATATTCCTCCTGTAGATTTTGAAGTAGAATATGCCGAATTTAAAAGAATATTTGAAAATGATTTAGGAAGAACTATAGAATTTACAGATTTTTTATCTTATAAATTATATCCAAAAGTATTCACAGAAGCTTTTAACAAGCATCTTAAATATGATAACCTGACTAATTTACCAACCAAAAACTTCTTTTATGGAATGGAAATTGGAGAAGAAATTACAGTAGATTTAGATAAAGGAAAAACAGTTTTAATTACGTTAGATTCTATTGGAGAAACCAATGAAGAAGGTATGATTACCATCTATTTTAAAGTAAATGGACAAGGTAGAACTGTAGAAGTTAAAGACGAATCTATTAAGGTAAATATCATTAAAAACACGAAAATAGATAAGAATAATGCATCTCAAATAGGTGCGCCCTTGCAAGGTTTGTTATCTAACATTTTAGTAAAAAATGGCGAAAAAGTTTCTAAAAATCAACCTTTATTTATTATTGAAGCCATGAAAATGGAAACTACAATAACAGCAAATAATGAAGGAACTATCAACAAAATAGTTCTAAAAGCAGGAAATATGGTAAATTCTGATGATTTGGTTATCGAAATGAAATAATTTTTTAAAACTAATCATAAAAAGTAAAGTCATAAAATTTTAAAATTTTATGACTTTACTTTTAAAAAAAAACTATATCTATTAGAAAAATTTTAACCAATACATTTAAGGCTAACTCAAGCTTTGCATGGTAACTAATTTAAAATATTCGCTTTTTTTAGCTAATAATTCTTCGTGTTTTCCTTGCTCTACAATTTTTCCTTTTTTCATTACTACAATTTTATCTGCTTTTTGAATGGTAGAAAGCCTGTGAGCAATTACTAAAGAAGTTCTGTTTTGCATCATTTTTTCCAAGGCTAATTGCACTAATTGTTCAGATTCTGTATCTAATGCAGAAGTTGCTTCGTCTAAAACCATTATTGGTGGGTTCTTTAAAACTGCTCTTGCAATCGATAAACGTTGCTTTTGTCCTCCAGAAAGTGTGCCTCCACTATCACCAATATTAGTCTCAAATTTTTCTGGTAAATTCTGAATAAATTCGTTCGCATTTGCAATTTCCGAAGCTTCTAAAACTGCTTCTTTTGTTGCATGTTCTGTTCCTAGTTTTATGTTGTTTTCAACAGTATCATTAAACAAAATAGATTCTTGAGTTACAATACCCATTAAATCTCGTAAAGATTTTTTGGTTATATCTTTTATATTGATATTATCAATTAAAATATCGCCTTTATTTACATCATAAAATCGCGTAATTAAATTGGCTAAAGTCGATTTTCCACTTCCAGATTGTCCAACCAAAGCAACAGTTTCTCCTTTTTTAATCGTTAAAGAAAAATCTTTTAAAACGTAATCGTTTTTATATTTAAAGGAGATATTTTTAAAATCAATTTGATTTTCAAAACGCTCTTTAACAAGTGCATTTGGTTTGTCTTTAATACTGTTTTCAGTATTTAAAACTTGCATAATTCTTTCTGCAGAAGCTTCACCCTTTTGAATATTATAATACGAAGTTGTAATTAATTTAATAGGATTTAAAACTGTATAAAACAATACAATATAACCCATAAATTCATCTGGCTGTAAAGAACTTGTGTTCGATAAAACCTCAGTTCCTCCATACCAAAGAATGGCAATAATTGTTGCAGAACCTAAAAACTCACTCATTGGAGATGCCAAGGTTTGTCTGTGAAAAACGCTCGTCATTAAATTTCTAAAAGTTGTGGTAGATGTATTGAATTTACGCTCAATAATTTTCTCTGAGTTAAACCCTTTTATCACTCGTAAACCTGTTAATGTTTCTTCTATAAATGATAAAAAAGTTCCTGTTTCTTTCTGTGCTTTTACAGAGTTCGATTTTAATTTTTTACTAATAGATGAGATTATAAATCCAGAAACTGGTAGTAAAATAAACACAAAAAGCGTTAATTTAACACTCATAAAAAGCATGATAGAAATAGCAATTACAACTGTAAGAGGCTCTCTAACAATAGTTTCTATAGATGTTAAAATCGATACCTCAACTTCTTGCACATCCGCTGTCATTCTTGCAATAATATCTCCTTTACGTTTTTCTGTAAAGTAAGAAATAGGCAATTCTACAATTTTATGATATAGTTTATCTCGTAAATCTTTTACAATTCCTGTTCTTAAAAAAGTAATTACATAAGATGCTAAATAGCGAAATAAATTTTTTAGAAAAAATAGCGACAATGCTAAAAGGCATATAAAAAATAAGGTTTTTATTTGTCCTTCATTTTCAATTTTTTCTGATATAAAATAATAGAAACTTTCTTTTAGAAAAGTACCAATATTTGTAATGCCTTCGTAAGTTGGTTTAGAAACAACTTCTTTATCCGTTTCAAAAAGAATTCCTAGAACAGGAATAAAAGCCAACACTGATAAAACATTAAAAAGAGCATAGAAAATATTAAATACTATATTGAGTACTGTAAATTTTCTATACTTCTTTTCGTACTTTAAAATATCTTTAAAATAGTTCATTAATTCAACTTCATCTCTTTAATGATTCGTTGAATTTTAGCATCCAAATTCGCTTCTACTTCTGCTGCATTTTTAATACTTTCTAAAGGAGAATTTACGCTAAAATAAAATTTTATTTTTGGCTCTGTTCCACTAGGTCTTGCAGCAATTCTTGTTCCAGATTCAGTTTGATAAATCAACACATTCGATTTTGGCAAATCGATTTTAGAAACCTCACCAGTAATTAAGTTTTTCTTGGTTGATGCATCATAATCACAAAGCGATTCTATTTTTTCACCATCAATTTCTGTGATTGGGTTGTTACGCATATCACTTAACATTTGCTGAATTTCTGCAGCTCCATCCATTCCTTTTTTGGTAATTGAAATTAAGTGTTCTTTGTAGAAACTATTCTCAACATAAATATTTAGTAATTCTTGATAAAAAGAACTACCATTTTGTTTTGCCAAAGCTGCAACTTCACAAGCTAAAAGTGTTGCAGTAACTGCATCTTTATCTCTTACAAAATCGCCAACCATATAACCAAAACTCTCCTCACCTCCACCAATAAAATCAAGCTCTGGGAAATCTCTTACCATTTTTGCAATCCACTTAAAACCAGTTAAACCCACTTTGGTTTCAACACCATAACTTGTGGCAACATCGTTCACCAATTCTGTAGAAACAATCGTAGAACCAACAAATTGACTTCCATTCAATTTACCTTCATCTTTCCACTTTTTTAGCAGAAAATTTGTCATAACAACCATGGTTTGGTTTCCATTCATCAACTTCATGTTGCCTTCTAAATCTCTTACAGCAACTCCTAACCTATCACAATCTGGATCTGTACCAATTACAATATCAGCATCAATTTTATTTGCTAAATCTGTAGCCATTTTTAAAGCTTCTGGCTCTTCAGGATTTGGCGATTTTACAGTTGGGAAATCACCATTTGGCTCTCTTTGTGCTGAGACAATATGAACATCTGTATAACCTGCTTTTGCTAATGCATCTGGCACAGAAACAATTGAGGTTCCATGTAAAGATGTAAAAACTATTTTTAAATTTTTACGATCAATTTTATTATATAATGATCCATTTTTTACAGCATCTTCTATAAAAACGTCATCTACTTCTTTACCAATAATTTCAATTAAAGCTTCATTTGCATCAAACTTAATTTCAGAAAAATCCAACGAATTTACGTTTCCAATAATTCCACTATCATGAGGTGGTACAATTTGTCCTCCATCTGCCCAATACACTTTATATCCATTATATTCTGGTGGATTATGAGAAGCTGTTAACACAATTCCTGCATCACAATTTAAATGACGAACTGCAAAAGATAGTTCTGGAGTTGCTCTTAAATCTTCGAACAAAAACACTTTTATATTATTTGCTGATAAAACATCCGCAACAACTTTAGCAAACTTTTTACTATTATGCCTACAATCAAAAGCAATCACAACACTTAATTGTTCTTTTTTTACATTCTCAATTAAATAATTAGACAAACCTTGCGTTGCTCTACCTAACGTATATTTGTTAATTCTGTTGGTTCCTGCACCCATAATTCCACGCATTCCACCAGTTCCAAATTCCATGTCTTTATAAAATCTGTCTGCTAAATCGTTTGGATTGTTATCGATTAAATCTTGAATTTCTGACTGCGTTTCAGCATCAAAAGTAGCAGTTAACCATTGTTTTGCTTTGTCTAAAATATCTTTCATAGGTAATAAAAAAAGTTAATTGAAATACAAATATACAGATTAGAAATTGAGTTTTTCCTTTATTGTATAGTGTTTTTCGTCAGGTTTCATTTTTATGATCAATTCGCCTAAAAATCCTGATAAAAAAAGTAATGTTCCTAAAATCATGGAGGTTAGTGCTATATAAAACCAAGGATTACTGGTTACCAAAATGGTTTTAATTCCATTAAAAAGCTTGTAAAGTTTAAGAACACCAATATAAAAAGCTAAAGAAGTTCCGAATAAAAACATCAAAGTGCCCCACAAACCGAAAATATGCATAGGTCTTTTACCAAACTTTGATAAAAAAGAAATGGTGATTAAATCTAAAAAACCGTTTATAAAACGATCAATTCCAAACTTAGTTTCGCCATATTTTCTTGCTTGATGCTGCACTACCTTTTCTCCTATTTTATTAAAACCTTCGTTTTTGGCTAAAACAGGAATGTATCTGTGCATTTCTCCACTTACTTTTACAGCTTTTATAACCTCATTTTTATAAGCTTTTAAGCCACAATTAAAATCGTGTAATTTTAAACCCGAAGTTCTTCTTGCAGCTGCATTAAATAATTTTGAAGGTATATTTTTAGTGACAACATTGTCATATCGTTTCTTTTTCCAACCAGAAATTAGGTCAAAATCATCCTTGATAATTAAATTGTATAGTTCAGGAATTTCTTCTGGATTGTCTTGCAAATCAGCATCCATTGTAATAACAACTTTGCCTTTTGCAAGTTCAAAACCAGCATCTAATGCTTGACTTTTTCCGTAATTTCTTTGAAAACGAATTCCTTTTACAGCAGTATATTTGGCTGATAATTCTTCGATAACTTGCCAGGAAGTGTCTGTGCTGCCATCATCAATAAAAATAATTTCATATAAATAACGATTGGATTGCATAACTTTTGCAATCCAATCGTGTAATTCTTGTAAAGATTCTTCTTCGTTAAGAAGTGGTATAACTACCGAAATTTCCATATTATTCATTCAATATTCTAAAATCAAAGTTCAAAGTTACGATTTTATGAATTATTGAACGTTGAAGTTTGAAATTTAGTAAGTTTCTTCTTCAGATTTTTTCATTGTAGCAGCTGCAATTAAAGATGTAACTCCACCTAAAAATAAATTCCATATTAAAATTCCTCCAAACATACTTAAGAAAAAATTGTCTTCAGAGTTTTTAGTAGCTTCTTCAATTTGCCCTTCTGTCATTCCAAAAGAATCTGCAAACATCGTTTTTTGAGCTTCAATAGTGTTTGTTACAAAATCTGGTTCAATTACTGTTGATAATAAAACATAATAAATTATAACAATAATTGTTGCAATCATAGAAACACCTATACCTATTTTAACACCTTGACCAAATGTTAAAAAACCACCATTGTCGCTTTTGTATTTTTTTATACTTAAAATTACAAAAACAATTAATAAAATTATACCAGCAATACCTGAATAAAACTCTGTAACATAAAGGTTTCCTGTGGCGTATTTAATTAAACTTATAAAAATACTTATAATTCCTAAATACAATCCATAATTTAAAATAACACTTTTACTGTTTGCTTGATTTTCCATTGATTTTAAAGTTTAGTTAGTTTACAAATATAAAATTTTCGTTTTAAAAGTTTTTTAAACAATTTCTAAAACACTTTTATCATATCTTATTAGTATTCATTTAATTAAAATTGTTACAGAAAAATATACTTTTTTTTTAAATTGATACATCAATTGTATGTATCTAATTCTATCTATAAAATATTCCTTTTTGATTTTTTTTTTTAGAAAAACCTTCGTAATTATTCAAACAAATATGGTCTTCAATAAAATTTCTAATCATAATATTGATGTTGTTTTGTGAGATATAAATTTGCTTATAAATTCATTAAAGTAAATGTAACAAAAAACCACAACTAAAAGATGTGGTTTTAAAATATTAAGAATCAAAATAATTTTGTTTGTTTATATTTCGCTCCTATGTAGCTTTAATTTTAAATTATATTTTATTTCCTTATTAATATTACGCTCCTACAGAGCTAAAAATCCCAAAAGGATAAAATAAAAATACTAAAATCAAAAAAACCACAATCTTTCAATTGTGGTTTTGTCTTGTATCTTGGTTCAAAAAAATCTTGTTTCTAAAAGTTTAGTTATTCAACATCACTGGCATTACCAACATGGTTACTTGTTCACCTTCATCAGTTCCATCAATAGGAGTTAAAATTCCTGCTCTGTTTGGCAAAGACATTTCAATTAAAACTTCATTAGAGCTTAAATTGTTTAACATTTCGCTTAAAAAACGTGAGTTAAAGCCAATTTGCATGTCATCTCCTTGATAATCGCAACTTAAACGCTCATCTGCTTTGTTGGCAAAATCTAAATCTTCAGCAGAAATATTTAATTCTGTTCCTGCCATTTTTAAACGAATTTGATGTGTAGTTTTGCTAGAGAAAATAGAAACACGTCTTACAGAGTTTAAGAAAGAAGCTCTATCAACTGTTAATTTATTTGGATTCTCTTTTGGAATTACAGCTTCATAATTTGGATATTTTCCATCAATTAATCTACACACTAAAACTACATTATCGAATGTAAACTTTGCGTTTGCATCATTATATTCAATCGTAACTTCGCTTTCAGATCCACCTAAAATACCTTTTAATAAATTTAAAGGTTTCTTTGGCATTATAAATTCTGCAGTTTGATCTGCAGTAACATCTGTTCTAGAATATTTTACCAATTTATGAGCATCAGTAGCTACAAAAGTTAAACTTTGAGAACTAAACTGAAAAAACACTCCACTCATTACTGGGCGTAAATCGTCATTTCCTGCAGCAAAAATAGTTTTAGAAATCGCTGTTCCTAAAATATGTGCTGGCACAATAGTTTTACTTGGACTTGGTAAAGAAACCGCTTTTGGGAATTCATCACCACCAAAATAAGCCATATCATATTTACCTTGATCAGAACTTATTTCAATAGTATTATCACCTTCCGTTTTAAACGTTAAAGGCTGGTTTGGAAACGTCTTTAAAGTATCTAACAACAAACGTGCAGAAACAGCTATAGAACCAGTACTATCACTTTCTACATCTACTACAGAACTCATAGTGGTTTCTAAATCGGATGCTGAAACTTTTAATTGATTTTCTGATAATTCAAACAAAAAATTGTCTAAAATTGGTAAGGTATTGTTGCTATTTATTACGCCCCCTAAAACTTGTAATTGTTTTAAAAGTTGCGAACTCGATACAATAAATTTCATTTAGTTTTTTTCTTAATTAGTGTTACAAATATAATGTTAATATGTGATTCTGAAAATTAATTTATTAACAGGTTATCAGCATTTTGTTGATGCACTCTAAAACGTTATAAAAATGTTAAGACCTTCCTTTTTACTGATAAATTAAAGTACATTTGTTCGTTATCAAACAATAAAAATGAAGAATAGTTTACTTACAATTTCAGCTTTTTTGCTGATTTCCACGTCAATTTTTGCACAAAAACCTCAAAAATTAACTTCAAATGAAATTTACGAGAAAATTCAGAAACTTAATTTTTTAGGAACTGCACTTTATATTGCTGCACATCCAGATGATGAAAACACTCGTTTAATTGCCTATTTAGCAAATAACGTAAAAGCACGAACTGGCTATTTATCGTTAACAAGAGGAGATGGAGGCCAAAATTTAATTGGCTCAGAAATTAGAGAATTATTAGGCGTTATAAGAACGCAAGAATTATTAGCTGCCAGAAAAGTGGATGGTGGAGAACAATTTTTTACACGAGCAAACGATTTTGGTTACTCTAAACACCCTGATGAAACTCTAAAAATCTGGAATAAAGAAAAGGTTTTGAGTGATGTAGTTTGGGCAATTAGAACGTTTAAACCCGATGTTATTATCAATAGGTTTAATCACGAAACTCCAGGAACTACCCATGGTCATCATACAAGTTCTGCCATGTTAAGTGTAGAAGCTTTTGAGTTGGCAAATGATAGCACACAGTTTACTGCTCAACTAAAAAAGACCAATACTTGGCAACCAAAACGTTTGTTTTACAATACTTCTTCTTGGTTTTATAGAGATAATGCCGCTTTTGAAGCTGCTTCTAAAGATTTTATAAAATTTGATATTGGCGAATATTATCCTTTAAAAGGTCTTTCCAACAACGAATTAGCTTCCATTGCTAGTAGCCAACATTTGTCTCAAGGTTTTGGACGCGAATCCACAAGAGGATCTCAAAACGAATATTTAAAATTTTTAAAAGGCGATTCTTTACAAGATAAAAAAGATATTTTTTCAGGAATCAATACCACTTGGAATCGAATCAATGGTGGTGGAAAAATTGGCGATATTTTATATGATATTGAAGAAAATTTCGACTTTAGAAATCCGTCTAAACACGTATCAAAGTTATTAGAAGCGTATCAAAAAATTGAATTATTAGAGAACGAGCATTGGAGAGATTTAAAGAAAAAACAAATTTTAGAAATCATTGAAGCCTGTGCAGGTTTGTATTTAGAAGCTTCTGCAGAAAGCAATAAAGGAACTCCAAATTCTAACATTAAAGTTGATTTTGAAGTTTTAAACAGAAGTAATGTTAATATGACTTTAGCTTCTATAACTTCTACATTAAATCAAGAAGTTTTTGTAAAACAGCAAACCATTTCAAATAACCAAAAAATTAATTTTACAGAAACTATAAATCTTTCTGTTGATGAGTATTCTGATCCATATTGGTTAAGAAAAACGCCAACTTTAGGAATGTATACTGTAGATGATCCTTTATTAATTGGAAAACCAGAAACACCAAGCCCTGCAAAAATTGATTTTAATATCGTGATTGGAAATATCCCAATTACCATTACTAAAAATATTGTAAGAAAATATGCTGAAAGTGACAAAGGAGAAATTTACGAACCTTTTGAAATTTTACCTTTAATAACTACAAAATTAGAGGACAAGGTTTTTATTTTCGCAAATGAAAATCAAAAGAAAATACCTGTAACTATAAAGGCTGGTGCAAATTTTACTTCTGGAAAAGTAACTTTAAAACTTCCTGAAAATTGGCTAGTTTCACCTAGCGAAATTATGTTTAACATCGAACAAAAAAACGACGAAGAAACTGTTGAGTTTTTGATATCTCCTCCAAAAGAGGCGTCTGTTGGAAAAATGGAAATAGTTGCCACTTATAATGGTAAAGAATATACCAAAGAGTTGGTAGAGATTAACTACAGCCATATTCCTAAACAAACTGTTTTATTAAATTCTGAAGCTAAAGTTGTCCGTTTAAACATTAAAAAAGCAGGTGATAAAATTGGCTATATAAAAGGTGCTGGAGATGCTCTTCCAGAAAGTTTGCGTCAAATTGGGTATACTGTTGATGAAATAAATCCTGCTGATATTAACGAAGATATTTTAAAAAAATACGATGCTATTGTTTTAGGAATTAGAGCTTATAATGTTGTAAAAGAACTAAAATTCAAACAAAAATATTTGTTGGAATATGTTGAAAAAGGTGGGAATATGATTGTGCAATACAACACAAACAGAGGTGTTAATGTTGATGCTCCTTACAAATTAAGACTTTCTAGAGATCGAGTTACAGACGAACTTGCAGACGTAACTATTTTAGATAGCAATCACGAACTGCTAAATTACCCGAATAAAATTACTGACGAAGATTTTAATGATTGGGTGCAAGAAAGAGGTTTATATTTCCCAGATGCTTGGGATCCAAATTTTACGCCTCTACTTTCCATGTATGACAAAGGCGAATTGCCAAAAAACGGAAGTTTGTTAATTGCAAAATATGGCAAAGGAAATTACATATACACAGGTTTAAGTTTCTTTAGAGAATTGCCTGCTGGAGTTTCTGGCGCTTATAAATTATTTGCGAATATGTTGTCTGTGAAAGGAAGGTAGTTTTTCAAGTTATGAGTTATGAGTTTATAAAAAAATCATTTTTTTGTTCATCAACAAGTAGTAATTATTTTATAAAAAACGGTTTGAAATAAATAAGTTTAGCCCTGATTGAAACATTTGTTTGAGCTCTTTTTTAGTGTCAGTTCGAGTGAATTTGCTTTTCGCAAATTTGTATCGAGAACACACTAAAAAAAGCGAGTGTTGAAAGCAGAAAATAGCTTCAAATAAAAACAAGATACAATGAAACAAGAAAAATATACTTGGAAAACAGCATACACATTAGTCTTAATTGCCAATGTTATTTACATCATCGCATTTTATTTTATTACGAATTATTTTACAGTTTAAAAGATGGAAATAGAAAGCAAATTACATCTGGTAGATTGGATAATTTTAGCGACAACCTTACTTTTTATTGTAGGTTATGGAACGTATGTAACCAGAAAAAACAGCAACGTAACTGATTATATTAAAGGTGGAAGTGATTCAAAATGGTGGACAATTGGCTTATCAGTTATGGCAACTCAAGCCAGTGCCATTACGTTTTTATCTACTCCAGGACAAGCATTTCATAGTGGAATGGGTTTTGTGCAATTCTATTTTGGGTTGCCAATTGCCATGGTTATTATTTGCGTGGTTTTTATTCCTATTTATCACAAATTAAAAGTTTATACAGCCTACGAATTTTTAGAAGGAAGATTCGATTTAAAAACACGAAGTTTAGCTGCAATTTTATTCTTAATTCAACGTGGTTTGGCTGCTGGAATTACCATTTTTGCGCCTGCAATTATTTTAAGCGCAGTTTTAGGTTGGGATTTAATGACCTTGAATATTATTATCGGGTTTTTGGTAATTATTTACACAGTTTCTGGAGGCACAAAAGCTGTAAATGTTACTCAAAAACAACAAATGATTATCATTTTTATAGGAATGTTGATTGCATTTTTTATGATTATGAGTCAGCTTCCTGAAAATATTACGTTTACAAATGCACTTGAAATTGCTGGAGCAAGCAATAAAATGGAAGTGTTAGATTTTTCTTTCGATTTGAGTAATAGATACACAGTTTGGACAGGGATTTTGGGAGGAACGTTTTTAATGTTGTCCTATTTTGGAACGGATCAAAGTCAAGTGCAGCGTTATTTGTCTGGGAAATCTGTGAGAGAAAGTCAGTTAGGTTTAATTTTTAACGGTCTTTTAAAAGTGCCAATGCAGTTTTTTATTTTGTTGATTGGTGTGATGGTTTTTGTGTTTTATCAATTTAATCCTGCTCCTTTAAATTTTAATCCTGGTGCAAATATTGAGGTTCAGAAATCTAAATATGTTGAGGAATATAAGGCTTTAGAGCAAGAACACATCAATATAGAAAATAGTAAAAAAGCACTTTTTTTGGATGGTTTTCAAGTGGAAGAAAAACAACAAGTTCAAGAGTTAAATGAAAGAGATTTGGCTGTTAAAGCAAAATCGAAAGCCATTATTGATAAACTTGATGAAGAAAATTTATTAGAGAAAATAGAATCGAATGATAAAGATTATGTGTTTATTCATTTTATTTTAAATAATTTACCAAGAGGTTTAATTGGTTTGTTATTGGCTGTAATTTTATCTGCAGCAATGTCATCTACAGCATCCGAATTAAATGCGTTAGCTGGCACAACTGCCATGGATTTATACAAACGAAATGTAAAAGGAGAAAAAAGTGATGATCATTTTGTAAAAGCCTCTAAATGGTTCACGTTAGCTTGGGGAATTATTGCCATTTCTGTGGCTTGTATTGCAGATTTGTTTGATAATTTAATTCAATTGGTTAATATTATTGGATCCATATTTTATGGAAATGTTTTAGGGATTTTTCTATTGGCATTTTTTGTGAAATTTGTGAGAGGAAATGCTGTTTTTATTGCAGCATTAATTACGCAAATTATTATTATTACTGTTTACTTTTTAGATTGGTTACCTTATTTATGGCTCAATTTATTAGGTTGTGCTTTGGTTATGGGAATTGCAATTATTTTGCAAACCTTTATTCCAACAAAAGATAAAATTGAGGAAGATTTGGAAGCTATTGGCTTGGATTAATCAAATTTTCAGAGCTGAAAAAATCTTTATGAAAAACTCAAGATATTAATTTGACAAAAAAATAAAAAGCACTAATTCACGAATTTTTATTTGGAATTTTTAATGTTTTAAAAGTTTTATTCGTGAGTTCGTGACATTTCAAAAAAAATATTTATGGAAAAAAGAACAATTAAATGGGGAATTATTGGTTTAGGCAAAATCGCCAATAAGTTTGCAACAGATTTAGCAACCATAGAACATGCAGAATTAGTTGCTGTAGCTTCTCGAAGTCAAGAAAATGCAAATGATTTTGCTAAAAAATACAATGCAGAAAAAGCTTATAATTCTTATGAAGCTTTAGCTAAAGATGTTGAAGTAGATGCTGTGTATATTGCAACTCCACACAGTTTTCATAAAGAGCATGCTATTTTATGTTTGCAAAATAAAAAAGCAGTTTTATGCGAAAAACCTTTTGCAATGAATTTACAAGATGTTTCAGAAATGATTGCTGTCGCCAAAGAAAATGACACGCTACTAATGGAGGCTTTATGGACGTATTTTTTACCTCACTTTAATTTTGTTTTAGAAATTATACAACAAGAAAAATTCGGAAAGCTACAAGAACTAAAAGCAGATTTTGGTTTTTATACACCTTATAATACAGATAGTAGAGTTTTTAAGAAAGAAGTTGGTGGAGGCAGTTTATTAGACATTGGTATTTATCCAATTTTTGCAGCTTTATCAACTTTAGGCAAACCAAAAAACATCGAAGCAGAAGCTACATTTTTTAAAAACGGAGCAGATTCAAGTTGCTCTATGATTTTTGAATATGAAAATTCAAAAGCCTATTTAAAAAGTACACTGTTAGAAGAAACGCCAACTGAGGCTATTTTTACGTTTGACGATGCCATTGTAAAAATAAACACACAATTTCATGAACCTTCCAATGTTACCATTATAAAAGATGGTAAACAAGAAACCATCGATTTTGGGTACAATACTATTGGTTATAATTACGAAACCGAACATTTTAATCAACTAATTAGAGAAAACAAAAAAGAAAGTACTATAATGACTTTTGAGTTTTCTAAATCTTTAATGAATACTTTGGATGACGTTCGAAAAGTTATTGGTTTGGAGTATTAACGTACTTCATTCGTCAAACCCTCACCATTTTCAAACTCTTTAATATTATTTAAAGTAGTAGTCGTTATTTCTGTCATCGCTTCTCTTGTAAAAAAAGCTTGATGAGAAGTAATCAACACATTAGGAAAACTATTTAACCTCATTAACAAATCGTCTTTAATTATGCTTTCTGATAAATCATTGAAAAAAACATTTTCTTCTTGCTCATAAACATCGATTCCTAAAAAAGCAATTTTTTTAGACTTTAAACCTGCAATTACATCTTTTGTATTTACTAATGCACCTCTACTTGTGTTTACCAACAAAACACCTTTTTTCATTTTTCCGATAGAACTTTTATCAACTATATGTTTTGTATGTTGATTTAAAGGACAATGAAGCGAAATAACATCACTTTTATTAAAAAGCGCATCCAAAGAAACATATTGAACACCCTTTTTTTCTAATTCCTCATTTTTATTGATATCATAAGCCAAAACCTCACAACCAAAACCCTTTGCAATGTTACAAAATGCAGCTCCTATTTTCCCTGTTCCAATAACGCCTACAACTTTTTTATGCAGATTAAAACCAATTAAATTTGTTAACGAAAAATTACCTTCTCTAACTCTATTATAAGCTTTATGTGTTTTCCTGTTGAGTGTTAAAATGAGCGCCATTGCATGTTCTGCAACAGCTTCTGGACTATAAGCTGGTACTCTTACAACTTTTATATTATTTTGTTTACAAGCATCTAAATCTACATTATTAAAACCTGCACATCTTAAAGCTATTAATTTTACACCTTTTTTTGCAATAACTTCAACCGTTTTTTTGTTCATTACATCATTTACAAACACACAAACTGCGTCAAAATCTTTAGTTAGGTTTGCTGTATTAGGTTTTAAACTTGTTTCAAAATAAGATATTTTTATATCATATTCTTTTTTGAATTTATCAAAATACTCTTTATCATAAGGTTTTGTACTAAAAACGGCTAGTTTCATTTTCTGTTTATTTTTAAAACTAATTTAGTTAAAATTAATTTACAAAAAAAAAATCTCAAGCATAAACTTGAGACTTTTTATTTTTTTAATAGAAAGTTACAATTTACATTGCTCCCCATTCTTTTAAAGATGCTTTGTTCATTTTTACATAACCAGCATTATTAGCTTTTTCAGCATATTCTAAAGATTTTTTTGCAGCAGCAATGGCACCTTTAGTATTCCCAGCTTTTGCATGGATTAAAGATTGCTGACGTAAAAACCAAAATTTTGGAGCATCAGCAGTCATTTCTACAGCTTTATCAATCCAAGTTTGTGCTTGTTTAATGTCTTTATCTGCTTCTAAATAATATACTGCAGCTGCATACATATCCTGTGCAGAAGGTCCAGCCATTAAAGCAGTAATTTGCTTAGAAACCATTGAATCTGTTGGCACTTCAAACTTAAAAGGTACGTAAACGTTTTCCCACATAATTCCTAAAACAGCAGAATTGTTGGTTAAGTCGTCAAAAGTAATGGTAAAAGTTTCAATTGGCATTGGCATATCGTAAGGAGTTACAGTTACTTTTGCAGCAACTTTAGTTTCATCCCACTTTGCAGGAGCTCCCCAATTTGATGCGTCTGTGTATAACATTACATCCCAAGTTTCTTTTCCAGGAATGGTATACAAAGCGTACGTTCCTGCTTTTAACATTTTACCATCTACCATAAAATCTGTAGAAAAAGTAAGTTTTGTGTTTGCATTTGCGCCTGTTCTCCAAACTTTTCCATAATCTTCTAAACCTCCAAAAATGGTTCTACCTTTCATGCTTGGTCTTGAATATTCTAAAGTTACGTCTGTTAAACCAACTGTTTGTTCCGTTTTTTGAGATGGACTTGGTGCTGGTGTTTTAATTTGTGCAGTTGCAGAAAAAGCAAAAGCTGCTACAAATAATGATAGTATAATTTTTTTCATAATGAGTGAGTTATTTAATTTATAATAATATCAAAATTACGATTTAGAAAAAATAGAAATGTTAACAAAAGCCTAAATTAAGGGGTTGTATCTTTGTAGGTATTCAACAAAAATAACATTACATCTATGAATAAAATAAGCATTTTAGGTTGTGGCTGGTTAGGGAAATCTCTGGCAATTTCCTTGATAAATCGAGGATATTCTGTTAAAGGTTCTACAACATCCGAAGAGAAATTAGAGTTGTTAGAAATGAATAACATAGAACCTTATTTGGTTGACATTAGCGATTTTGAAGCAGATGATAGTTTCCTAAATTCCGATATTTTAATTGTAGCCATAACTTCTAAAGATATAAATGGTTTTGAACGTTTAATTGCTCAAATTGAAGAATCGCCAATTCAAAAAGTGATTTTTATAAGTTCTACTTCTGTGTATGATAAATTGAATAAAGTAGTCACAGAGGAAGATGCAGTACTTGAAGATAATCCTTTAGTAAAAATTGAAAATCTATTTAGAGAAAATACATTATTCGAAACAACAATTATTCGTTTTGCGGGTTTGTTTGGTGATGAAAGACACCCAGCAAATTGGTTTAAAAACGGAAAGAAAATTCCACAACCAGAAGGTTTTGTGAACATGATTCATAAAGAAGATTGTATCGAAATTATTCAGGAAATTATTGCTCAAGATTGTTGGAATAGAACTTTTAACGCGTGCTCAAATCATCACCCAACAAGAAGAGAGTTTTATACTTTAGCGAAATTAAGTCACGATTTTGAAGCTCCAGAATTCGAAGAAAATGAAAATTATGAATGGAAAATTATTAGCTCTAAAAAAATACAAGACGTTTTAGGCTATACTTTTATTCATGATGATTTGTTAAGTATTTAAAATTTTGTATTTTTATTTTGATTAGAAAAATCGAAAAACTTAAACTTATTTTAAATGATACAACCTTTTCATATTGCCATTCCTGTTCAGAATTTAGAACCTTGCAGAACATTTTACAGAGATATTTTAAATTGCTCTGAAGGCAGATCTACAGAAAATTGGGTCGATTTCAATTTCTTTGGTCATCAATTAGTAATTCATCAAAAAGACGATTTTAAGCCACAAAGAATCTCAAATCCTGTAGATGGTTTTGATGTTCCTGTGCCTCATTTTGGTGTTGTTTTAACTTGGGAAGATTGGCATAATTTAGCAGACAGATTAAAAGCTGCCAACACAAAGTTTGAAATTGAACCTTGTATTCGTTTTAAAGGAAAAGTGGGTGAACAAGCAACTATGTTTTTTAAAGATCCAGAAAATAATGCTTTAGAGTTTAAAGCTTTTCAAGATATTGGGCAATTGTTTGCTAAATAGCTTCTTTATTTTTTTCGTAGTTATTTTTAATTTGATTTTTTTATCTTTAGAAAATAAACCAAACTACAAATATTATGAAAAAAATTATCCTTCTTTTTTCTTTAATCCTCAGTTATTCAAGTTTTTCTCAAGGCACAAGATTGTTAAGGCAACCCACATTATCAAATACTGATGTTGTTTTTGTGTATGGAGCAGATTTATGGAAAGTGCCAATAAATGGTGGAAATGCTGTTCGTTTAACAAGTGATGAGGGCGAAGAATCCAATCCAAAATTTTCTAAAGATGGACAGTGGATTGCTTTTACAGCAGAATATGATGGAAATACAGATGTTTATCTAGTTCCTGCAATTGGTGGCGAACCAAAAAGATTAACCTACCACTCTGCAGCAGATATTGTGCAAGGTTGGACTCCTGATGGAAAAATATTGTTCAGATCTAACAGGGAATCTAAACCTACACAGACTAATAAATTCTTTACAATTTCTACGGAAGGTGGCATGCCAGAATCTTTTGAGATTCCAAGAGCTGCTTTTGGAGAAATTTCTGAAGACAATAAATACATTGCCTATACTCCTATTACAAGTTGGGATGCTGAATGGAGAAATTACAGAGGTGGACAAGCAATGCCAATTTGGATTGTAGATTTAAAAACCAAAGAATTGATAAAAACTCCACAAAAAGATGGAGAAAGACATGTAAATCCTGTTTGGTTTAATGGAGATGTTTATTACATTTCAGAAAGAGATTATACTGCAAATATTTGGTCTTACAACATCAACACAAAAACAGAAACTCAAGTTACATTTCACAAAAAATTTGATGTTAAAAATCTTGATGCTAATAAAAACGGAATTGTTTACGAACAAGGAAGTTATTTACATTTCTTAAACCCAGAAACCAAAGAAACCAAACAAATTATAGTTACTGTTAAAGGAGATTTAAACTATTCAAGAACAAGATGGATGAACGTTACTGGTAGAAACTTAACAAATCCTAACGTTTCGCCAAATGGAAAAAGAGCCATTTTTGAATATCGAGGAGAAATTTTTACCATTCCTAAAGAAAACGGAACTTGGAGAAACTTAACAAACTCCTCTGGAGTTGCAGATCGTTCTCCAATTTGGTCTCCAAAAGGCGATAAAGTCGCTTGGTTTTCTGATAAAAATGGAGAATATGAAATGGTTTTAGCAGATCAAAATGGCGATAATCAAGAATATATAAAACTACCAAATCCTACTTTTTATTTTCAGCCAGATTGGTCTCCAGATGGAAAACACATTGCTTATACAGATACTAATTTTGTAATTTGGATTATCAATATTGATACTAAAAAAATTACGAAAGTAGATGCTGATGGTTTTGCACATCCAAACCGAACTATGAATCCAAAATTTTCTCCAGATAGTGATTGGATTGCCTACGCAAAACAGAATGACAATAGTTTTAAATCTATTTATGCGTATCAAATTAGTACACAAAAAATTATTCAAATTACAGATCCAATTGCAGATGCAATTTGTCCAGTTTGGGATGCTTCAGGAAAATATATTTACACCTTAGCAAGTACAGATTATGGATTGCAAACGGGTTGGTTAGATATGAGTTCTTATGATCCAAGTGTCACAAGATCTTTATATACAGTAGTTTTAAATTCAACAGACAAAGCACCAACATTACCAAAAACAGATGAAGAATCTTTAGAAAAAGAGAAGGCTAATGATGATAAAAAAGACAAGAAAGATGACAAAAAATCATCCGAAGAACATAAAACCATTATTGATGAAAAAGGATTATTTGATAGAGCTGTTGTGTTAGATTTACCTGCAAGAAATTATGTAGCTTTATTAAAAGGCCCAAAAAACAAAGTTTTTATAGCAGAATCTATTCTTAATGATAATGGTTTAACCTTACATTCTTATGATGTTGCTAAAGAAAAAGCGACAGTTTTTGCTACAGGAGTTTCTTCTATGAATGCTTCTAATGATAGAGAATCCATATTGCTTTCTAAAAGAGGAAATTGGAGTTTAAACAAAACGAGTGCAGAAAAAGCTGGAAAAGAATCTTTAAATACAAATCTTAAAATTAAAGTTGATCCAAAAGCAGAAGCACATCAAATTTTTAAAGAAGGTTGGAGATATATGCGTGATTTTCTATACGTAGATAACGTGCATGGAGCGCCTTGGAACGACATTTACGAATGGTATGCTCCTTGGATAAATGATGTAAAACACAGAAGCGATTTGAATTATGTGGTTGATATAATGAGTGGTGAAGTGGCTATTGGACATTCGTATGTTTCTGGTGGAGATTTACCAAATATTGATAGAGTTCCTGTTGGCTTGTTAGGTGCAGATTTTGAAAAGAAAGACGGATTTTATCGTTTTGCTAAAATTTATAATGGCGAACGTTGGAATCCTTCCATAAAAGCTCCTTTGGGAATTCCTGGAATTAATGTAAATGAAGGCGATTATTTAATTGAAATTAATGGAATTGCTTTAACATCAAACATGAATCCTTATAAACTTTTAGAGCAAACTGCTGGAAGAGAAATCTATATTAAAGTAAATGATAAACCATCCACAAAAGATGCAAGAACAGTTTTGATTACTCCAACTTATAGCGAAAGAAATTTACGTTTTATAGAATGGGTCGAAGGTAATAGAAGAAAAGTTGATGAACTTTCTAAAGGAAAATTAGCATATGTGTATGTTCCAAATACTAGCAACCCTGGTTTTACATCTTTCAACAGATATTACTTTTCTCAACAAGATAAAAAAGGTGTTGTGATTGATGAAAGAAATAATGGTGGTGGTTCTGCTGCAGATTATATGATTGATATTATGTCTAGAGAAGTAGTTGGTTACTTTAATAGCAAATCTGAAAGTAGAAAACCTTGGACAACACCAATGGCTGGAATTTGGGGTCCAAAAGTGATGATTATAAATGAAAGAGCTGGTTCAGGTGGAGATTTACTTCCTTATATGTTTAAGGAGAAAAATTTAGGTCCATTAGTGGGGACTAAAACTTGGGGTGGCTTAGTTGGAACTTGGGATACACCACCTTTTATTGATGGAGGAAGAATGGTGGCTCCAAGAGGTGGTTTCTATGATGTTGATGGAAATTGGGCTGTTGAAGGAGAAGGAGTTGCTCCAGATATTGAAGTGCATCAAACACCAAAAGAAGTCTTGGCAGGACAAGACCCTCAGTTAGAAAAAGCAGTAGAAGAAGCTTTACGATTGTTGAATTTGAATGAATTTAAAATGAAACCAGAACCCAAAGCACCAATTCGTTCTAAAAGACCAAAAGGCTATAAAAATTCTGATAATTAGCATATTTAAACGGATTATTTTTAAAAAATAATCCGTTTTTTAAATTACTTTATTTTTGAATACTTCAGAAACTCATATTGTCAAAAAACTAGAAAAACCAATTCGTTTTCAAAAATATGGCGTTGGTATTTTTAAAACAATTCCCACAAAATCTGGGATCAAAAAAGCCATCAAAAAAGAATTAATTTTTATTGATGGAATTTTAGCAACCACCTCAAAATATATTTCTGGTGGCGAAAAAATTGAGCTATTTGAATCTGAAAATTCATCAACTTTTGAAAGATTAGAACTCAATTTAGAAATTTTATTTGAAGATGATTTTCTAGCCATTATTTGCAAACCTGCAGGAATTTTAGTGAGTGGCAATAAATTTGTAACAATTGCAAATGGTTTAGCTCAAAACCTACAAAAAAGCAATCAAATTGATGCTGTAAAACCACAACCCATTCATAGATTAGATTACCCAACAAGTGGACTTTTAGTAATCGGAAAAACGAGTGCATCAATCTTAAAATTGGGCGAATCATTCAAAAATAAAGAAATTCAAAAAACGTATTTTGCAATTACTATAGGTAAAATGCAACCTCGAGGAGAAATCAATTTTTCTGTGGACGAAAAAGAAGCATTCACTAAATTTGAAGTTGTACAAACTGTAAAATCTGAACGTTTTGACTTTTTAAATTTAGTGAAGTTATCACCCAAAACAGGAAGAAAACATCAATTAAGAAAACATTTATTTGCTATTGGGAATCCTATTTTAGGCGATAAAATATATTTTTTAGATGATAAAATTTTAAAAGGAAAAGGTTTGTATTTACATGCTGCAACTTTAGAATTTTCACATCCATTTACGAAAGAACAAATAAAGGTTTCTAAAGAATTGCCTAAAAAGTTTACAAATATTATTGGTGATTTTGATTTGAATAATAAATAAGATTGTTACTAAAGATTCCAAAGCTAAAGAATAACAACTATATATAAGGTATTTTATTATTTAGTAAAACAGCATAAAAATATCATCAATATAAAAAAGCTATCTAGTATAAATATCAAAACACATCATAGATTATTCTCTTCAAAATAAATAAGTTCCTTTAAAAAGTAATAAATTTGTGTTTTAAAATTGAAAAAATAAAATGAAGAAAGTTTTTAAGTTTTTAGGAATTCTCCTAGTATTAGTAATTATTGCAGGAACTATTTTTTATTTCGCTAAAAATGAAGATTTACCTCAAGGTAAACAAGGTGTTGAAGCAGATGCTTTAGCAACTAAAATGTTTAACGCCTTAAATCACAAAGCTTTTGAAAACACAGAAATTATTGAGTGGGATTTTAGAAACGCACATTTTTATAAGTGGTACAAACAAAAAAGCATTGTAGAAGTTTCTTGGGATGATAATAAAGTAATCTTAAATACCAAAGAACCTAAAGAATCTGAAGTATTTGTTAATGGCAAAAAAGTTGAAAACGCGGAACTTATAAAAACTGCCGAAGACTACTTTAACAATGATTCTTTCTGGCTAATTGCTCCTTATAAAATATTTGATGCTGGCACCAAAAGAAGCATCGTAAATTACGAAGGCAAAGAAGCTTTACTGGTTACCTATACTTCTGGTGGCTCAACTCCTGGAGATTCTTACTTGTGGTTTTTGAATGATAATTATATGCCAACATCATTTAAAATGTGGACAAACATTATTCCAATTGGTGGAATTGAAGCAACTTGGAGCAATTTTAAAAACACAAATTCTGGGATAAAACTACCTACAAAACATTCGCTTTCTTTATTTGGTTTAGAAATTCCAATTAATAATGCAAAAGCATACAATGAAAATGCTGATGCTTTAGCTAATAAAATTTTAGATGCTATTAATCACGAAAATTATAAAAATACTAAATTCTTAGAGTGGAGTTTTGGTGGAAAAAGAGCTTTTAAATGGGATAAAGAAAACCACATTGTAGATGTTTCTTGGGATGATTTTCGAGTGCATTTATATCCACAAGACATTGATAAAAGCACTGTATTTTTTGAAGGCATAAAACAAGAAGATACAGACGAAAAAATAATAAAAAGAGCTTGGGATATTTTTAATAATGATTCATTTTGGTTGGTTGCACCCCACAAATTATTTGATGATGGAGTAATAAGAACCCTAGAAAATTTCGACAATCAAGAAGTTTTAAGAGTTACTTATACTTCTGGAGGCACAACTCCTGGAGATTCTTATGTATGGATTTTAGATCATAATTTTGTACCAAATAGCTACAAAATGTATCTTAAAAATGGCAGGATGAATGGAACTTCTGCTACTTGGGAAGATTGGATAACTACTGAAAGTGGCACTTTATTACCAACAAATCACACTTTTGAGAGCGGAAGTGAATTAAGTATGGGCGAAGTTAAAGGGTATAACTAATGACATCAAAAACAATTTCGAACGGAATTTTAAGAGCCATCACAATTATTTTAGGTGTTGTTTTGCTTTTATATTTTCTTTTTAAAATTCAATCTGTAATTGTTTATATCGTAATTGCTGGTGTCGTTTCTTTAATTGCAAGACCTTTTACTAAGTTTTTAAGAATACGATTAAAATTCCCAAATACCATTGCTGTTGTAACCACAATGATTTTAATGTTAGGGCTTTTGGCAGGGATATTTGTCTTATTTATTCCATTAATTATTGAGCAAGGTAGAAATTTATCACTCTTACAAATCGATCAATTAGAAACCGATATTCAAAATATTTTTAGTCAAATTACTACTTACTTTTCATCAAAAGGAATCGATGTTTTAGGTGAATTAAAAAATATTAATATGACACCTCAATTTAAAGCGATTCCAAATTTATTAAACGCTATTTTAGAAACGTTAGGATCTTTAAGTATTGGCTTGTTTTCGGTGCTATTTATTACGTTTTTCTTTATGAAAGACAATCAATTATTAAAAAACGGAATTATGACATTAATTCCCAATAAAACAGAAGGCAGATTTTCTAAATCACTAGAAACCATTAACGATTTACTATCGAGATACTTTATTGGTCTTATTTTTCAAATTACAATTCTATTTGTTTTATACACCATTATTTTATTAACTTTTGGTATTACAAACGCAGTTGTTATTGCATTTTTATGTGCCCTACTAAACCTAATTCCTTATATAGGTCCTGTAATTGGTTTTGTAATAATGCTCATTTTAACAATGACTAGCAATCTTCAACAAGATTTTCAAACGGAAATATTGCCAACAACAATTTATGTGATGATTGGTTATTTTATTGCTCAAATTATCGACAATTTCTTAAGTCAGCCAATTATTTTCTCAAAAACAACAAAATCGCATCCGTTAGAAATTTTCTTAATAATTATTATTGGAGGTTTATTATTTGGTATTTTAGGAATGATAACTGCTGTACCTATGTACACAGCTTTAAAAGTTATTCTAAAGGAGTTTTTAGCAGATAATAAAATTGTAAAATCATTAACTAAAAACCTATAATTTCTTTTGAATTTCGATATTTTAAATGATGATGTCCAACAATTTATTTGTGATAATTTAAACTCAGAAATCACAAAACTGATTTTAAAAGGAAGTCCTTTTGGAAATATTTCTATTCAAGAATTAGCGAATCAATTAGTTGCAAAGCAAAAATCAACAAAAAAACTACCAACTTGGTTTTCTTCGGATAAAATTTATTATCCTGCAAAAATTAGTATTGAGCAAACCTCATCAGAAATTACTGCCAACTACAAATCAACCATTATTTCTGGTGATGCCATTATTGATATTACAGGAGGTTTTGGAGTAGATTGTTATTACTTTTCAAGACAATTTAAAAAAGTAATTCATTGTGAAATTAACGAAGAGTTATCGAAAATTGTAAAACACAATTACCAACAATTAAACATCCAAAATATTCATACTTTTTGTGGAAATGGTTTTGATTATTTAAAAGGAGCAGACCAAGTATTTGACTGCATTTACATAGATCCATCAAGAAGAGATGATGTAAAAGGAAAAGTGTTTATGCTAAAGGATTGCCAACCATACATTCCTCCAAAAATTGATTTTTTCTTTACAAAAGCCAATCAAATTTTAATAAAAGTTTCACCTATTTTAGATCTTAAAAACACAATTAGGGAATTACAAAATGTAAAAGAAATTCATATTGTTGCTCTACATAACGAAGTGAAAGAAGTGTTGTTTTTATTAGAAAAAAGCTATACAAATCCAATACAAATTAAAACGATTAACATTCTAAAATCCGAAAATCAAATTTTTGACTTTATTTTTGATGAAGATATTTATTCTTCATATTCAGAGCCTCTCTCTTATTTATATGAGCCTAACGTTGCTATTTTAAAGTCTGGTGGTTTTCATCAAATATCAAGAAAATTAAGCGTTTATAAATTACATCAACACTCACATGTATACACCTCAAAAAAACTCATTAATTTTCCTGGAAGAGCTTTTAAAATTGAGCAGGTAATTCCTTATGATAAGAAAAAACTTAAAAAACTATTACCAGATAACAAAGCAAATATTACGACTCGAAATTTCCCTAAAACTGTGGCACAAATAAGAAAAGAAACCAAAATTAAAGATGGTGGAAATACGTACATTTTCTTTACAACAGATGTAAATAACAATGCTAAGTTAGTTATCTGTAAGAAAGCAGACAAAAAAGTATTAAATTAATAATAATTTGTAAATTTTATCTTTTATAATTAAAATAAAATATTATATTTGTATCTACTTTATGTGTTTTATTTTTAGGGGTATAAGACACTAAAGCCCAAGTCTCGATTTTAATATCGAGACTTTTTTTTTACACCATTAATTTTTCATTAAATTTGTTTGATACAATTAACTTCAAAACTGAATGCAGATAACTAATTATCAAGGTTTAAAAATAACAAATAAAAGTACTGTAAAAATTGATGATTATTTGGTTGTAGAAGCACCACTTCAAATAAATATTAACAACGAATCTTACACGGTTGTTATGAGAACGCCAAACAACGATTTTGAGTTGATAACAGGCTTACTTTTTGCTGAAGATATTTATAAAAAAAATGCCCCATTAACTTTCCAAATTATAAAAGAAACCTTAAAAATACCTGAAATTATTAATGTTACAATTCAAAAAGAAGCATTAGGAAAAGGATATTTAAATAAACGAACTTTGCTCTCTGTTTCTTCTTGTGGTATTTGTGGAAAAAAAGAACTTGAAGACATTCATGTAGCTGGTAAAAGTTTGGAGGAAAACATTCAAATTTCTTCAGACAGTTTGCATAAAATGCATGCTATTATGAAAAATTTTCAAGAAACTTTCAATAAAACAGGTGGTAGTCATGCAGCTGCTATTTTTAATAAAAATCAAGAGTTATTAACAATAAAAGAAGATTTAGGAAGGCATAATGCTGTTGATAAGTCTGTTGGAGAATTGTTAATACATCAAAATTTAAAGAATGCACATTTTTTACTTGTTAGTGGTAGAGTTTCTTACGAAATTGTAACCAAATCTTTTATTGCTAAAATTCCTGTAATTGTTGCCATTTCTGCATGCTCTTCTTTAGCTGTAGATTTTGCAAAAGAATTTGGAATTTGCTTAATTGGTTTTACAAGAAATAACACAATGACAGTGTACGCCAATCCAAACAGTATAAATAATTTTAAGGATGATTAAAAAGACAAACGCACAACCACCAGAAAAATTAACTGGAATTGAACTTACTGATATTCCAAAATCGGCAGTTGGTGTAAAAGCCATTAAATCTTCTTTAAATCATGTTGTTGGAGAAGTTGGTTTGGTGAAAGGAATTGGTTTACTTAAAAACTTAAATCAAAAAAATGGTTTTGATTGTCCTGGTTGTGCTTGGCCAGATCCAGATGAAAAACGTGCTTTTTTAGCAGAATATTGCGAAAACGGTGCAAAAGCTGTAGCTGAGGAAGCAACTAAAAATCGTGTTTCTCCCATGTTTTTCTCTACGTATTCAGTACCTAAATTAGCAAAATTATCAGACTATGAAATTGGCAAAAAAGGTAGAATAACACAACCCGTTTATTTACCTGAAGGCGCAGACCATTACAAAGAAATTTCTTGGAAAGATGCTTTTGCTTTAATTGCTGATGAATTAAATGGGTTAGATTCTCCTGATGAAGCCATTTTTTACACCTCAGGAAGAACAAGCAATGAAGCTGCTTTTTTATATCAACTTTTTGTAAGACAATTTGGGACTAATAATTTACCAGATTGCTCTAATATGTGTCACGAATCTAGTGGAGCTGCACTTTCTGAGACCTTAGGAATTGGCAAAGGTTCTGTTACTTTAGACGATTTTAACCACACAGATTTAATTATTGTAATGGGTCAAAACCCAGGTACAAATCACCCAAGAATGTTAACAGCTTTGGGTGAAGCAAAAAAAAATGGAAGTAAAATCATCACCATAAATCCTTTACCAGAAGTTGGGTTGATGAATTTTAAAGATCCACAAAACCCTTTAAAATGGGTTAGTTCTGGACAAAATTTAACAGATTTATTTTTACAAGTTAAAATTAATGGCGATGTTGCTTTGCTTAAAATCATCTTAAAATTAATGCTAAAAAAGGAAGAAGATACTCCTTATTCGGTTTTTGATTATGATTTTATCAAAAATAAAACACATGGAATTGAAGATTTATTAGATGATTTAGAAACCTATTCTATAGATTATTTAGTACCTCAAACAGGGTTATCACTCGAAAAAATAAAAGAAGCTGCAGATTTAATTATCAACAAAAAAAAGGTAATTATTTGTTGGGCAATGGGTCTTACACAACATAAAAACTCTGTGGATACCATTAGAGAAATTGTAAACATTTTACTCTTAAAAGGAAGTATTGGAAAAAAAGGTGCTGGAACCTGCCCAGTTCGTGGTCATTCTAATGTTCAAGGAGATAGAACTATGGGGATTTGGGAAAAAATGTCTGATGAATTTTTAGACAAACTAGATGCAAATTTCAATTTTAAATCGCCTAGAAAACACGGTTTTGATGTAGTAAATGCTATTGAAGCCATGCACAAAAACAAAGCAAAGGTATTTTTTGGAATGGGAGGAAATTTTGTTTCTGCAACTCCAGATACAGAATTTACTGCTGAAGCTTTAAGAAAATGTAACTTAACAGTTCATGTTTCTACAAAGCTAAATAGAAGTCATTTAATTCACGGCAAAAAAGCGTTGATTTTACCATGTTTAGGTAGATCCGAAAAAGATATGCAAAGTACTGGAGAACAATTTATATCTGTAGAAAACTCTATGGGAGTTGTGCATAATTCGCAAGGGCATTTAAATTCTGCTTCTGAGCATCTTTTAAGTGAACCAGCCATTGTTGCTGGTTTAGCCAATGCAACTTTAAAAAACTCATCTGTTAACTGGACAAAATTAATATCAAATTACGATTTTATTAGAGATGAAATTGAAGCAGTAATTCCTGGTTTTGAGAATTATAATGAGCGTGTAAGAATTGGGAAAGGTTTCTATTTACCAAACAACGCAAGAGAAAATGATTTTAAACCAACAAATACAGGGAAAGCTAATTTTAGTATTAATTCGCCTTCTGAAATTAAATTAGAAAACAATCAATTTATATTGATGACGATTAGAACTCACGATCAATACAACACCACAATTTATGGTTTAAATGATAGATACAGAGGTGTTTTAAATGAACGTAGAGTAATTTTCATGAATCCTAAAGACATGGAAAAACTAGGTTTAGAAAAACTAGATTTAGTAGATTTAACCAGTCATTTTAATGGAGAAAAAAGAGAAGCCAAAGGCTTTTTAGCCATTCCCTATAGCATTCCTGAACAATGTACAGCAACCTATTTCCCAGAAGCTAATGTTTTAGTTCCAATAAAAAGCACTGCTGATATTAGCAATACACCAAACTCTAAATCAACGATTATTACCATCAAAAAAAGATAATTTTATCCGATGAAAAAATATTTATTATTATTCACAATTGCTTTTTTAAGTCAGCAATTAGTAGCTCAAAATGACATAGTTCCTGAAAAGAAAACACAAAAAGCGTTTGGAAAAATAGATTTTCTTTCTATTAAAATGCCAGAAACTAGCATTGTAAACGAAGCCAATATGGGTTTTACAGGAATTCATTATAACTTAATGATCAACGATTGGGCTTACACTGGTGTTGGACTTTATGGAGCTGTAACTGGTGCAAGAGGTGGTTTTTTTACGCTAGGTGTTAATGCAGGAATTAAAAAATATTTTGGAAAAGATTTTTATGTAGATTCTGGTTTTCATTTTGGTGCTGGAGGTGGAGCTGCGGCTCCAGATGGTGGAGGTGCTTTTATTTTGCCTCATTTTAATATAGGGTATGATTTTAAAAATTTCGCTATAAATTCTGGTTGGAGTTATGTCGATTTTTTTGATGGTGGAGCCATAAAAGGACATCAATTTAATGTAAGTTTAGAAATACCATTAGGGTATAATTATGCTGATTATAAAAAATCTCAAAATGAATATTCTTTTGCTACTTTAGAAAAATCTGATTGGAATATCAACTCGAAAAAAACATCTTTACTTTTTCATTTGAATAATTTAATGATAAAAGGCGATGATGATAACGTTAATGTTAATCAATTTGGTAATGCAACGATTAGACTTGCTGGTTTTGAGTTTGCAAATTATTTTTCTGAAAATTGGTTTGCTTTCTTAAAAGTTGATGGAGCTTACGCTGGAATTAGAGCTGGTTATATGGATGTGTTTTTAGGTGGTGGTTATCATTATTCATTCAACAAAAACCGCACAAATATTTTGGCTAAATTTGGTTTAGGTGCTGGAGGTGGAGGTGGTGTAGATTCGAAAGGTGGTTTTTTAGTATACCCTGATATTTCTATCGAACAAAAGATATTTAAAGATATTTATATTGCTATTAATAAAGGGTATGTGTTATCTCCAGATGCACATTTTTATACATCATCTTATGGAATTGGTTTAAAATATTATGTAGAAAGAAATGGTATAAAATCGGATGAGAAAACATTTAAAAAAGGAATTTTTAAAGGTTTAGAAGTAATTACAAAACACGATATTTATTTTGATGCAGCAAGAGATGGAAATTTTGAAGAAGATATGCACCAAATATCGGTTCAAATTAATTTAGATTTAAATAAAAACATCTTTATTGCAGGGCAAACTTCTTTTGCTAGCTTTGGTGATGCTGGTGCGTATGCAGAAGGCATTGTTGGTTTAGGTGCTAGAACAAATCCTTTATTTAATGAAAAAGTCACTTTATTTGTTCAAGGTTTAGCTGGAGCTGCAGGTGGTGGAGGCATTAGTACAGGTGAAGGTTTTATTATAAAACCAAGTACTGGTTTAAACTATAAAATATCCGATAATTTAAGTTTTAGAACTGCTGCTGGCTATGTAAAAGCAAAGGGTGCTGGACTAAGCAACACATTCATAAATTTCGGAATAAAGTATCATTTATCTTTTTTAAAGATGAATTAATATAAAAAAGCCTATTTTTAGACTCAAATTACAAATAAAATGAAAATCAAATCCCTCTTTTTTTTTAGTTTACTGATTAGTTTAAATTCTCAAAAGGTTTTATCTCAAGAATTACAAATTACACCTCGACCTTTAGAAGTGATTTCTGGAAATAATACTTTTAAAATTAATACAGAAACTCAACTTGTCTTTGACGAAAACACTAAAAAAATTGTCACTAATTTACAAGATTATTTTAAAAATGATTTTGGTTTCGATTTAAAAACAACCAATTATCAAAGTTTAAAAAAGAATTATATTGTTTTTAAAGTTGATGAAAATTTAGCTGAAGAAGGCTATGAGTTAACAATATCTGAAGACAAAATACGTATTTGCGCAAAAAACGCTACTGGCTGGTTTTATGGAACACAAACATTAATGCAGTTATGTTCTTATAATGCTGATTTTTCTAAATATGAAAAACAGTTAACACTTAAAGAAGTTACTATTAAAGATGCTCCAAATTTTAAGTGGAGAGCTTTTATGTTAGATGAAGCTCGATATTTTAAAGGAATGGAGCAAGTAAAAATGTTGTTAGATGAAATGGCCTTTTTAAAAATGAACGTTTTTCATTGGCATTTGGTTGATGATCAAGGTTGGCGAATTGAGATCAAAAAATATCCAAAATTAACCGAAATTGGTTCTAAAAGAAAAAGCACACAAATTGGTCCTTTACAATGGGAAAGTCCAATACAATCCGCAGAACCTCATGAAGGTTTTTACACACAAGAACAAGTTAAAGAAATTATCAACTATGCTAAAGAAAGACACATTACAATTGTACCAGAAATAGAAATGCCTGGACATTCTACTGCTGCAATTGCTTCTTATCCTTGGTTAGGAACTTCAAAAAAAGAAATTGAAGTCCCGATTAAATTTGGTGTGGGTAAAGATGTTTATGATGTTACAAATGAAAGAACAAATCAGTTTTTAAGAGATGTTTTAGAAGAAGTTATGGCTCTTTTTCCATCAGAAGTAATACATATTGGTGGAGATGAAGTAAAATACAATCATTGGAAATCTTCTGAATCTGTCCAAAAATATATGAAAGAAAAGAATTTGGCAACACCTGCTGATTTACAAGTTTATTTTACAAATAACATTTCTAAATACATAGAAAGTAAGGGAAGAAGAATGATGGGTTGGAATGAAATTATGGGACATAATTTACATGACTATCAAGATAAAAAAGATACAAGAACATCACAAAAATTAGCAGAAAAAAGTATTGTACATTTTTGGAAAGGTGATGTAAAACTAGCTGAAACAGCTGCTAGAAATGGTTATGAAATTGTAAATTCTCTACATACTTTCACTTATTTAGATTATAAATATAAAAATCTATCCTTATCTAAAGCCTATTCATTTGATCCTATTCCAGAAAATTTAGATGAAAAATATCATGATAAAATATTAGGTTTAGGTTGCCAAATGTGGGGTGAATGGATACCTACTAATGGCGAAATGCATTATAGGGTTTTTCCAAGAATTGCTGCGTATGCAGAAGTTGGTTGGACAGAAAAAAAACGTAAAGATTTTACTTTATTTAAAACATCTTTAAAGAATTTACAAAAAAGATGGACTGCAAAAGAGATATATTTTGCACCTGACGACTTTACAGAAAAAAATTAAATAGTCAATTTATTTAGGGCAAATCGTTTATAAAAAACAAGTTTTTTTTATAAAAAACTAATTATTATGTCTATATTGCACCACTAAAAACCCCAAAAACCCCAACATCGTGGAAAAAGATACCTTAAAACAGGTTGTACTATTTATATTTACATCGGTCGTTTTATATTTTTCAGGACTTTACTTAATGACAATAGGCAAGATAAAAAACATTAGTGACGGATTGATTGTAATGACTTTCTTTTTTGCTGTTTTTCCTTTTTTGTGCTCTTCAGCAATGTTAACTATAAAGTTTATTAAATTTTTCTTGAATCCAAAAAGATCTCAATCATAAACTATTTTTTGATTAAAATAACTTAATATATTTTATTGATTCATAATACACTATTACCAAAAAAACAACCCTCACTTTTAAAGTGAGGGTTGTTTTTTTAAATGATTCTAACTAATCATATTTATTTTTCAGTACAAACTTCTATCGAATTAATTTTTTGTACTTCAAACGTTTTGGCATTAAATCTCCACCTAAACGTTTCTTCTTATTTTCTTCATAATCAGAAAAAGAACCTTCAAAGAAATATACTTCACTATTACCTTCAAAAGCCAAAATATGTGTACAAACTCTATCTAAAAACCATCTATCGTGACTAATAACCACTGCACAACCTGCAAAATTTTCTAAACCTTCTTCTAAGGCTCTTAATGTATTCACATCCAAATCGTTGGTTGGCTCATCTAAAAGTAAAACGTTTCCTTCTTCTTTTAAAGTCATTGCTAAATGCAAACGGTTACGTTCTCCTCCAGAAAGTGTATCTACTTTTTTGTTTTGCTCACTTCCGGAAAAGTTAAATCTACTTAAATAGGCTCTAGAATTTACTTGCTTTCCTCCCATCATTACTAAATCTTGTCCTTCAGAAAAGTTTTCCCAAATAGATTTATCTGGGTTGATATTTGAATGTGCTTGATCTACATAGGCAATTTTTGCAGTTTCACCAACATTAAACGTTCCAGCATCAGGAGTTTCTTCTCCCATAATCATTTTAAAAATAGTCGTTTTACCAGCACCATTGGGCCCGATAATTCCAACAATTCCTGCTTGTGGTAAATTAAACTCTAAGTTTTCGTATAATAATTTATCTCCAAACGCTTTAGAAACTCCAGTTGCTTCGATAACATTTGTCCCTAATCGTGGACCATTAGGAATGTAAATTTCTAACTTTTCATCCACTTGTTTTTGATCTTGACTCATTAATTTGTCATAGTTCTTTAAACGTGCTTTTTGCTTTGTTTGACGACCTTTTGCTCCTTGACGAACCCAATCTAATTCTCTTTCTAAAGTTTTTTGACGTTTAGAAGCTGTTTTACTTTCTTGCGCCATTCTTTGAGATTTTTGATCTAGCCAAGAAGAGTAGTTTCCTTTCCAAGGAATTCCTTCACCTCTATCTAATTCTAAAATCCAACCAGCAACATTATCAAGAAAATATCTATCATGCGTTACTGCAATTACAGTTCCTTTATATTGTGCTAAATGATGCTCTAACCAATGTACAGATTCTGCATCTAAATGGTTTGTTGGTTCATCTAACAATAAAATTTCTGGCTCTTGTAACAATAATCTACACAAAGCAACACGTCTTTTTTCTCCACCAGAAAGTACACCAATTTTCTTATCAGAATCTGGTGTTCTTAAAGCATCCATGGCAATTTCTAATTTGGTATCTAATTCCCAAGCATTGGCTGCATCAATTTTATCTTGCAACTCAGCTTGTTGGTTCATTAGTTTTTCCATCTTATCAGCATCAGAATACACTTCTTCCAAACCAAACATGTCGTTGATTTTGTTGTATTCATCTAAAATTGCAACAGTTTCTGCAACTCCTTCTTTTACAACTTCTAAAACCGTTTTTTCTGGATCTAATTGTGGTTCTTGCTCTAAATAACCAACTTTATAACCAGGAGAAAATGTAACATCTCCTTGATAATTTTTTTCTACACCAGCAATAATTTTTAATAAAGTTGACTTTCCTGATCCGTTTAAACCAAGAATTCCAATTTTTGCTCCGTAAAAGAAACTTAAATAAATATCTTTTAAAACTTGTTTTCCTGTTGATTGATAAGTTTTAGACAACTTATTCATCGAAAAGATTACTTTCTTATCGTCACTCATTTTTTATAATTTTATAAAATTTTTAAAACTGCTACTGAAAACTGTAGACTTTTACACACGTCCTTTTAACGCATTAAACACCCAAGCAATACAGAAAAATCCAATACCAACTGTTGCAAAACCCCAACCAGCAACATCATTGTATCTGTATGCACCTAATAAGATTAGTGCTACACCCATTCCTATCATTAAAAAAGTAGCCCAACCAAGAACGGTATTTTTATTCATTTCAGTAAATTTTTAATTCGTTAATTTAATTGACAAATATCCGAAAAATTCAGGAGATTTTCTACAATTCAGCAGCCAATCTTGCACCTTGATTAATGGCTCTTTTTGCATCTAATTCGCTTGCAAAATCTGCACCTCCAATTACATGAACCTTTTTGCCTAAATCTACTAAAGGTTGATACAACTCTTTAAAAGGTGTTTGACCTGCACAAATAACTACATTATCAACATCTAAAATAATTTCTTTTTCATTTTGGATATAATGCAAACCTTGGTCATCAATTTTGGTGTAAGAAACCTCACCAATAAACTGTACTTTTTTCTTTTTTAAGGTTGATCTATGAATCCAACCTGTAGTTTTACCAAGATTTCCTCCAAACTTTCCTTTGCTTCTTTTAAACATAAAAATTTCTCTTGGAGAAGGATGAAAATCTGGTTGTACACCTTCAATTCCACTTCTAGATTTCATCGATTTATCAATCCCCCATTCTTTTAACCAAGCATCAATATTTAATGCAGTAGATTCTCCTTCATGAGATAAATATTCTGAAACATCAAAACCAATTCCTCCTGCTCCAATTACTGCAACTCGTTTTCCTACTGGTTTTTTATCTTTTAAAACTTCTATATAACTTAATACTTTTGGATGATCAATTCCTTCAATTTTTAATTCTCTAGGTTTAATTCCGGTTGCTAAAATAATTTCATCAAAATCAGATTTTTCTAAATCTCCTACTGAAACTTTAGTGTTTAATTTTACGTCAACTTTATGCAAATCAATTTGTTTTTGAAAATATCTGATGGTTTCATAAAACTCCTCTTTTCCAGGAATTTGTTTTGCCATATTAAATTGCCCACCAATTTCTGAAGCAGCATCAAAAAGTGTTACAAGATGTCCTCTTTCTGCTGCAATTGTGGCTGCTGCCAAACCTGCTGGTCCAGAACCTACAACTGCAATTTTCTTTTGATTTGAAGTAGGATTGTAATTCAATTCGGTTTCATGACAAGCTCTTGGATTTACCAAACAACTCGCTACTTTTTTCTGAAATGCGTGATCTAAACAAGCTTGATTACAAGCAATACAGGTATTAATTTCATCACTTTTTTCTGCTTTTGCTTTGTTTACCCATTCTGGATCTGCCAAAAAAGGACGCGCCATAGAAATCATATCTGCATGTCCTTCTGATAAAACTTTCTCAGCAGTTTCTGGCATATTGATTCTGTTAGAAGTTATCAACGGAATTGAGATTTCTTCTTTCATTTTTTTGGTAACCCAAGTAAATGCGGCTCTTGGAACTGATGTTGAAATCGTTGGAATCCTAGATTCGTGCCAACCAATTCCTGTATTGATAATGGTTGCTCCAGCTTTTTCAATTTCTTTACCAAGTTGCACAACTTCTTCCCAAGAAGATCCTTTTTCAACCAAATCTAACATCGATAATCTGTAAATGATGATAAAATCTTTACCTACAGCTGCTCTTGTTTGTTTTACCAATTCAATTGGCAAACGCATTCTGTTTTCATAAGCTCCACCATAATTATCGGTTCTATTATTGGTTCTTTTTGCAATAAATTGGTTGATTAAATAGCCTTCAGAACCCATAATTTCAACACCATCATAATTTGCATCTTTGGCTAATTTTGCACAGTTTACAAAATCTCTAATCGTTCTTTTGATACCTGAAGCTTTTAATTTAAAGGGTTTAAAAGGTGTTATTGGCGATTTTATATTCGATGCTCCAACATTAAAAGGATGATAACCATATCGTCCTGAATGTAGAATTTGCATACAAATTTTACCACCTGCTTCATGCACGGCTTTTGTAACTTTTTGATGATTTCTTACATGTTTTTTAGAGCTCATTCTTGCAGAAAAAGGCGCTGTCCAACCTTGAATATTTGGGGCAATTCCTCCTGTTACTATTAACCCTACTCCACCTTTTGCACGTTCTGCAAAGTAAACAGCCATTTTTTCATAACCGTTTTTTTCTTCCTCTAAACCTGTGTGCATAGAACCCATTAAAATTCTATTTTTTAAAGTTGTAAATCCTAAATCTAATGGCTCAAAAATGTGTGTGTATTTCATCAATCTTAATTTTAATTTATTATGCACGCATAACAACTGCAAGATATGTTTTATTTCTCAAAAATATAACATCAAAAAACAGAATCTATAGTTCAATTACTCCTAATTTAACAATATTAATTATCATTTAAGTTAAGAACACAATGGATTGCAATCAATAAAAACCAAATTTAAAGTAATCTTTGTAGAGTAGAAAATTTAAAAATAGGAAGATGAGCGAAGACAAAACAATAAAAACGATAAATCCTGCAACAGGAAAAACTTTAGAAACGTATAATTATTTTTCTGATGCTGATATGAATTCAGCAATCGAAAAAACTCAAAAAGCTTTTTTAGATTGGAGACATCAATCTTTAGATAAACGTGCCAAAATAATTGGTGCAATTGGTAAAAAACTAATTGAATACAAAGACGAACTTTCTAAATTGATGACCAATGAAATGGGAAAAATTATTTCTCAAAGTAATGATGAAGTTGATTTGTGTGCTGGTATTTGTAAATATACTGCCAAAAATGGCCCTAAAGAATTACAAGATGAGCATCGTGAATTATTTACGGGAGGTAAAGGAATTGTAACGTATTCACCAATCGGAATTATTTATGGGATTCAGCCTTGGAATTATCCCTCTTACCAAGTTATTAGATATGCAATTGTAAATTTAATGGCAGGAAATGCAGTTTTATTAAAACACGCATCGAATGTAACTGGAACAGGCCTTTTATTAGAAAAAATATTTGTAGAAGCTGGTTTGCCAGAAAATTTATTTAAAACCTTGTTAATTTCTCACGACCAATCTGATGAAGTTATCAAACATAAAGATGTTAGAGGTGTAACTTTAACTGGGAGTTCTGATGCTGGAAAAAATGTAGGTCAAAAAGCAACTGCCGAACTTAAAAAAGTAGTTTTAGAATTAGGAAGTAATGATGCTTACATTGTTTTAGAAGATGCTGATATTGAATTAGCAGTTGAAAAATGTGTAAAAGGTAGAATTTACAATAATGGCGAAACGTGTATTGCTGCAAAACGTTTTGTAGTTGTTGATGCTGTTTACAATCAATTTAAGGATGCTTTTGTAAAAGCGATGAAGGATGTAAAAGTAGGAAACCCAATGGATGAAAATTCAGATATGGGACCCATGGCTAGAGAAGATTTACGTGAAACTTTGCATGAGCAAGTTGAACAAAGTGTGCAAAAAGGTGCCGAAATTTTATGTGGTGGAAAAATGACAAAAGGTGATGGTTTTTATTATCCTGTTACTGTTTTAGGAAATGTAAAACCTGGACAACCTGCTTATGATGATGAACTTTTTGGACCTGTTGCTTCTTTAATTAAAGCGAAAGATGAAAATGACGCCATGAAAATTGCCAACGATAGTAGATTTGGTTTAGGTGGAGGAATTTTCTCTAAAGATGAAGAAAAAGCTAAAAACTTAGCCAAAAATTATTTTGATACTGGAATGGTATTTATCAACGCATTTGGTTTAGCAGATCCTGCAATGCCTTTTGGGGGTGTAAAAAACTCTGGTTTTGGAAGAGAACATGGAGGTTTTGGAGTGAAAGAATTTGTGAACGTTAAAGGAATTACTTTAGGGGAAGCCTAAAATATCTTTATTTATTAAAAATAAAAAAATCGTTTTGAAAATTTCAAAACGATTTTTTATGTTTTACAGCAAGGGGTTTAAACCCCTTGTTATCTGAATTGGAAAATGCTTTCTTGTTACATAGGAACATCAATAATTAATAATTTGCTATTTTTTGATGCTTTTATACTTACTTTTTCTACATTTTCGATGCCAACTGCGTCTCTATTTTCTAAAACCTCATCTGCAACAGAAACTTCGCCATCAATTAAAAAGAAATAAGCTCCATTTTTTAATTCGTATTCCGTTTCGAAATCTTTATCTAAATCAATCATAGAAATATATCCTTGCTGATTGATGGGTAAAGAACCTTCTACCTGTTTGTCTTTTGGCGAAACCAACGTTTGAAATTTGTTTTTTCTACCTGCTGAAGCAAACATTTTTTGATTGTAATAAGGGGTTACTTCTTGCTTTTCTGGAAATATCCATAATTGTAAAAAGTTAGATGCAGTTGTTTTAGAATCGTTGAATTCTGAATGTGTAACTCCAGTTCCTGCACTCATAACTTGCACTTCTCCAACTTCTATAGAACGTTGATTGTTTATATCATCTTTATGAGAAAGAGCACCTGAAATCGGAATCGAAATAATTTCCATATTTCTATGAGGATGTGTACCAAAACCCATTTTAGGCTGCACAATATCATCATTTAAAACACGTAACATTCCAAAATTCATTCTATTTGGATTTTGATAACTGGCAAAACTAAAGGTGTGATATGATTTTAACCAGCCATGATTTGCTAGTCCTCTTGTGTCTGCTTTGTGAATTGTTTTTTTCATAATTTTATGATTTTAGCAAGGGGTTTAAACCCCTTGTTATAGTTGTTGTGTTAATACAAATACCCCATTTTTCCTTGTTGATAATCACGCATTGCTTCTAAAATTTCAGTTTGCGTATTCATTACATAAGGTCCATATTGAGTTATTTTTTCGTTGATAGGTTCTCCCGATAAAATCAATAGTGTACTTTTTTGTTTCGCTTCAAATTGAATGGTATTTCCATCTTGATTGAACACAATCATTTGGTTTTCTCCTTTTTTTAAAACGTCAGAATTATTGACTACAATTTCTCCTTCTAATACATAAATTAAAGATTGATGCGTTTCTGGAATATCAATTTCTAAGGTTCCTCCTGCTTCAGCATTTGCTGTAAAAACATTGACAGAAGTTTGCGTTTTTATCAAACCTGTTTTGTTATTCTGATTTCCTGCAATGATGTTTAATTGCACTTTTTTATCATCAGAAAACACCTTTGGAATTTGCTCATCTTCTAAATGTTGATAATTTGGTGTCATCATTTTATTTTTAGCAGGAAGATTTAACCACAACTGAATTCCTTCTAAATCTCCTCCTTTTTTCACGAACTCTTTTGTTGGAGCTTCTGCGTGAATAATTCCACGTCCAGCAGTTGTCCATTGAACTCCACCAGCTTTTACAACCATTTCGTTTCCTAAAGAATCTCTATGAAATTGCTCACCTTTGAACAATAAAGTGATGGGCTCAAAACCTCTGTGAGGATGAGGACCTAAATCAAAAGGATTGTTAAATTCGGAAATTGCATAAGGTCCATAATGATGTAACAATAAAAACGGATCAACATTTTCTATACCTTGAATTGGCAATGGCTGACGCAATTTTATAGGGCCCATATTTACAAATGGACTTGCAGTTTTATGTTGTATTGATTTTAGTTTTTTCATTTTGATTTAGCTTTAGAGTTGATTTTGGATTCTTTTAAATACCTACAAAGTTTTTTAAAAACTTGCAGGAGATTTCGTTGTTTTTTATTTCCCAAGGAAAATATTAACTTAAAAAAACGAATTTTATTTAAGTGTCTGAAACAAGTTCAGAGTAACAATGTCATCTTATTTTATCTAAAAGGTCACTTAAAATGGTTGCTTCTTCTTCTGTTAAATTTTCTAAAAAAGAAATATTATTATTTTCATCAATTGTGGTTAACAACTCTAAACCTTGGTTTGTTATTTTTACAAAAACGACTCTTCTATCATCATCACAACGTTCTCTTTCAATTAAGTTTTTATCACATAATTTATCCATTAAACGAGTTGCATTTGGCGCTCTTTCAATCATTCTTTCTTTTACAATTTGCACCTTTATTTTTGTTTTTGCTCCTCTTAAAATTCGTAAAATATTGTATTGCTGAGGCGAAATTCCATAAGGTTTAAAAAACTCATTTTCTTTACTACTCAACCAATTCGAAGTATATTTTAAATTGATTAATGCCTTTACTTTGTTATTCGTAAATTTAGATTTTATGTCTTTTGAAATGTCTCCCATTATTTAGTATTCAGTATTCAGTATTCAGTATTCAGTATTCAGTATTCAGTATTCAGTATTCAGTATTCAGTATTCAGTATTCAGTATTCAGTATTCAGTATTCAGTATTCAGTATTCAGTATTCAGTATTCAGTATTCAGTATTCAGTATTCAGTATTCAGTATTCGAAAATTAAAAAATCTACTTTATTAAAAAATAATAATTCTTGATTTTTTCTCAAATTCTTGTCTCTTGTCTCTTGTCTCTTCTTATTTTCTCTTGTTTGTGAAAATTGAACACATAGGGACATAGAAAACATAGTTCTTGTGGGGTTCTTCTCTTTGTTATCTGATCTTGGTTCTTTTCTCTTTATTCTTCAAACTTCCAACTTCACTCTTCTAGCTCCCAACTTTTCTAAGCTCTCAACTTTAAATCTTGCATTATCTTATTAAACTCTTCTGTTGTTGGTGTTAAAAAAACTTGATCATCCACAAATAATGTTGGGAATTTAGCAACCCCATTATATAATTCTTTGCTGTGTTCTCTTGCTTCTACATCTTTAGAAATATCTTTGTAGGTATATGGAACATCTGTTGAGTTTAAGAAATTTTTAAAGGCTACTGTATAAGCGTGTCCTTGTTTTCCGTATAAAGTTATTTTCATCATTTAGGCTTTTAGTGTAGCTTCAAATTGCTTAATTTTTTCTTTTAATTGAGACAATAAGTCATCATTTACAATGTTGCCTTCTTTAAAATTATCGTTAAAACTTGGTAACGAATAAGAAATAATTTCTTTTGCGCCCATAAAAGGGAATTTGGCAACACCATCACTCAAAACTGACTGTCCTCCTCTTGCTCCTGGTGAAGTAGCCATTAATAATAAAGGTTTGTTTCTAAAAACTTTGCTTTCAAGTCTAGAGCACCAATCAAAAATATTTTTAAAAGCTGCTGTATAAGATCCATTGTGTTCTGCCAGAGAAAGAATAAAACCATCATAATGATCTAATGATTCACTAAACTTTTTAATATCTTCTGGAAAACCATTTTTCTCTTCATCTTCACTGTACATAGTTACCTTTAAATCTCTTAAATCTACAACGTCAAAAGCGTTATTTTCTAAATTTTCAGCAGTAAATGTTGCTAATTTTTTATTGATGGATGTTGAACTTGTGCTTCCTGCAAATGCTAATATTTTTTTCATATTTTAAAATTATTTATATGTGTAATTGTTTAGGCGTTTAATTAATTTGATAGATATTTTGTTAATTTTAAACTGTTCTCGATACAATTTTTCGAAAAAGAAAAATCACTCGAACTGACAATTTTTGAACTCTAAATTAGTTTTTATAAAGACAATTCCAACAGTGATAAACTGAAAACTGCGACTGCCAATTGAAGACTGATTTACTGCCAACTGAAGACTGATTTACTGCCAACTACATACTGAAAAACTGCAAACTGAACTACTGAATACTCGTTTCTATCACAGTTTCTCCTTTTACCATTTTAGCTACAGGACATTTCCCAGCCATTTCTAGTAATTTGGTTCTTTGTGCTGCTGTAATTTCGTTTTCGAAAGAAATTTCTTCTATTAATGATTTTTTAACTCCTTGTGATGTTAATTCCTCTTTTTGTGAAACTAGTACTTTTATTTTACCAACATCCCAACCTTTTCTTTCTACAAACATTCTTAATGTCATGGCTACACAACCACCAATTGCTGTTAATAAATATTCTACTGGAGTTGGCCCTGCATCTCCTCCACCATCTTTTATGGGTTCATCTAACACCACAAAATGATTTCTCATTTTTGCTTCTCCTAAATATCTTTTTTCTGATAAAATTACTTCTGATTGCTGTTTCATTAGGCTTGTATCTTTTTCCAAAAAAAAATAAGGTATTTAGAAAATCTTTATTAAAATTCTAATACAAAGTTACATAAAATTATTTTATTTACCAAGGAAAATAAATCCAAGGAAATATATTGAAATGATTTTATTTTGAAAAGGGTGTTTTTCCTTTTGATGTTTTATGATAAACAACTAACTTCGTTAACTTATAGTTTAAGACAGTATAAAGTCGAATATTTTTAAGAAAGTGATAAAAGATACTAAATGAAAATAAACATTTCAAAAGCAATAAAACAATTCTTTCCCAACCCTTCACTAGATCTAGTCTATTTTGAAGCTATTGCAAATTCTTTAGACGCAAATGCTACTGAAATTAGTTTAAAAGTAAATATTCAATCATTTGAAAATTCGAAGTCTTTAGAAATTGAAATTACTGATAATGGAGAAGGATTTACAAATCGAGGATTTGATAGGTTTTGTGCTTTATTAGAGACAGATTCACCTGACAATAAAGGGTTAGGTCGTTTAGTTTTTTTAAACTATTTTAATAAAGTAAATTATGATTCTTTATCAAATGATTCCAAAAGAACATTTATTCTTGACAATAATTTTGAAAGAGAATTCGAGGCGAAAACATCCTTGAAAGAAAATGGAACAAAACTTTCTTTAAATAATTATAAATTAGAAGGAATTAAAACATATGATTATATAAGAGCCGAAACACTTGCAAAATCTATAGAATTACATTTTCTTCCAAGACTTTTTTTAATAAACAAATCTGGGAAAGAAGTAACAATAACAATTCTAGTTAATACTGAAATACCAAATACAGATAAAAATTTCTATTCAGACAAAAGAATAGTTTCTTCTAAAAAACTGCCTAAATTAAAAAGTAAATTATTTAAGATTGAACAAGCGGATTTGTATGCCAATTTTGAATTACTTTACAAGGTTGAAAAAGATTATGAAAATTCAAATTTAACAATTGCTCTAAACGCAGATAATAGAACTATACCAATTTCAGATATTATTTCAAAAGATAATATACCTCAAGGTCATAATTGTATATTTTTAATTCAATCGGAATACTTTAAAGGGAAGGTAGGAAATTCAAGACAAAAACTTGAATTAGAAAAGAATCAATTTAACGCATTAAAATATTCTATAATAAAAGAAATTAAAACTATTCTAGAAGTTGAAATACCTTCAATAATTGAAAGAAATAAAAATAAAAAAGATTTTCTTGATAAAAAATACCCACATTTAGAAGGCTATTTTAATGAAAATGTTGCTGGTCTTGTTGATAAAAACAAACTTCTTGAAAAAGCACAAGAAAGTTTTTTTAAGGATCAAAAAGAAACTCTTGAAGCAACTCATTTAACCGAAGCTTTATACAAAAAATCACTTGAAGTATCTTCTAGAGTCCTTACTGAATATATACTTTACCGTAATTTAATTATTCAAAAACTAAAAAGTACAAATCATAATAACAGTGAATCCGAGATTCATGAGATGATTGTACCAATGAGGGAAACTCTCAAAGTTAAAACATATTTCACAGATTTATACAGAAATAATGCTTGGTTATTGGATGATAAATTTATGTCATATAATACCATTTTAAGTGACCAAGAACTCTCTAAATTAATAGATGAGCTAGCAATTGAGGAGGAAATTAAGCAAGATAGTTCTACAAGACCAGATATTTCTATTATTTTCAATGGTAATCCTGAAAATCAAAAAGTTGATTTAGTAATAGTTGAACTAAAAAAACGTAAAGCTGGTCTTCACGAAAATGAAAAAGTAATAGGACAAATTCAAAGAAGAGCTAGAAGACTTTTAGAATATTACCCAAATAAAATTCAAAGAATGTGGTTTTATGGTATCGTAGATATTGATGATGATTTTGAGCTTTATCTAGATTCTAACGAATACACAGAGATTTTCAGTGTAGACAAAGCCTTCTACAAAACTCAAAAAATAGTTTATAAAGTAAGTGAAGAAAAAATTGAATGTCCAATAGGAATAACGATTTTATCGTTTGATGCTTTTTTAAATGATGCAGAAAAACGAAACGAAACATTTTTGAACATATTAAAGGAATCAATAAAAACTACCAACAAAAAAGTATAAAAATTATTAAGAATAAATTTCAATTAAAAAGTTTATAAACTTTAAATAATAATACTAAAAATAAATGCTTTTTAATCTCAAACTATTATATAAAGCATTAACAAGGAAAGACTAACAACTCCAAAAGCAAGCAAACAAGTCTAGCCCAGATTGAACGACCTGTTTGAGCTCTTTTTTGCCTTTTTCAGGCAAAAAAAGCGAGTAGTGAAAGCTGGAAATAGCTTCTAATAAAAATTATGTTGATTTTATAAAAAAGATTGCTTCGTAAACTCGCAATGACGTTAGTTGTTCATTTTAATAGAATCAATCTGTTTTTGTAAACGATTAATTTCTTCCAACTTTTTTTGTTGGGTTGATAACAACTGAATGGAATCTAAAACTGCTCGGTTTTGCTCTAGAATAGTTTTCTCTTTTTCGAAATAGATATTGGTGTTTTCACTTGTTCGCCAAGCTTCATTTAATTGCTCATACAATTCCTCATTCCACGTGCTTGGTTTTTTAGCATTGATCCAAACAACATCTCTGTATTCGCTATCTACCAAAGCTAAATCTGGAGTTGCAGAACCATCAAACTGTTGTGGATTGTCTTTGCTAATCGTGGAAACTGTGCCTAGAAAAAACAACCTTTTTTTACCTGCAATATTCTTTATATAAGGTCTGAATTCCACTGGCGTATTTGAATCCCAATCGAACTCTTTTTTAGATTCCCTTACCTTTAAATGCATTGCAGAGACGCCTGCATAGCCTTCTTTTTTTGAAGCGTGATCATAAAAATAAAAGTTGTTTGAACCATCTGCAGGAATAAAAACGCTATAACTTAAACTGGTTCGTTCAGCGCCAATTGGCTCTAAACCAAACCAATGATACAAGCCAGTAAAAGCGCCAGTTTTGGTATCAGAAAAATCGAAATCAGTTACATAAGGTTGTTGGTTTTGGTCTTTTGGCGCCAATGGAATTTTTACGGCACTTTTCATATTCCAAGGTAAAGGATCTGAAAAACCAGCTAAAAACTTTAAACTTTCGGCTTGCAAACGACTTACTTTTTCTGATAATGTATTTTGCTTGGTTAAGTAGTTGTAGTTTTTCATTTCGGCTGGAGAAATGTAGGTTCCTTTTCCGATGGTAATTCGCTCTAAATAATCTGTAAAATTGTGTTCGCCATTTTCTATAACCATGACTCCACCAAAACTTGGATAAGGAAAAAAGAAACCTTTCCATTTTATGAGACTCACCACTTGCACCCAAGCATCCTTGTCGTTTTTCATATAATAGGTGTCACTTGGCTCGTAATTGAACAACATCCAAGGGTTTAAACGCTGCACAACTGCATTGTAGGTATTTCTACTAAATCGTAAAGATTCGCCAATTGAGAAAGTTACAGGAATTCTGTTTTCGCTAGAAAAACGTGGAAAAGGTGTGGTACTTGATACCGAAAAAACCTCTTCAGTATTGTCTTTAATGCCTTGCCAATAATATTTTTCTGTTGGCTGAATAGCCATTGTCCATTGATTGGAATCGTCTACTCTTACCAAATGTGGCAGAGAAACATCTTTGGTTTCGCCCACAGATTCGTTTGCCATCGAAAAAATGTTTCTTAAAGGCTGAATTCTTTCGTTTTGTGTTAATGGCAATTCTACAATTTCGATTCTGTTTAAATCGTTAAACACATTGTAGGTTTGCATAAATGCGTACATTTTTGAGTGAAAACCTACGTAATAAATTGCGCCAAAAAATATTCCTAACAATACTAAAATACCAATTCTACTTCCTGTTTTTGCTGATTTCCTGAATTTTCTTAATCCAAAAAACAAGACTGTAAAACAAAGTAAAATGATGAAAATAAACTTTCTAAAAAATAATAATGCAGGTTGATAATCGTCTCTTAAAAAGAAAACTAAGGCTAGAAGGATGATTCCTAGAATTATTAAGTTTCTTTTTTGTTTTGTTCCTTTATGCCAATAATTTCTAATCATACTAAAATCCCATCTTAATCTTCCCAAAGGGAAGAAACTCGCAGCGTGAGCAACTGTTTTTTATATTATGTGTATCTTTTTCTACGAAAATTTAAGAATAATTATTCTTTTATTATGGTTTTGGGTAATCTTGTAAACTGCCACTGAATACTGCTACTGTAAACTTTTTTTATTTCAAAAATCCTTTATCTTTCAAACGTTCTCTTGCACTTTTTTCCTGTTCTTTTGGCTTTTCAATTTCCTCTTGTGCTTTTTCAATAGCAACTGGTTCTTTTGCTTTTATATCTTCAATAAAATCTTTTCCTTTTCCGATAACATCTTGAAATTTATCTTCTAAAGATTCTGATTGTTCATCTATAATTGCTGATGATTTAAATATAAATCCTGCCAAATACGTGCCCACTAAAGTCCCAAAAATCATGGAAGCAAAAAGCGAAATTGTTGCCAAATCAATTGGAATTAAAAAACGTGTGATTACAATTCCGAATAAAAATAAGGATGTGATAAAAACCAACCTCAATAAAAATGATTGCTGATAGACAAAGCCTTTTTTATCTGATGCTTGCATTTGCAATTCTTTGGAGTTCATCAATTTATTAAAAAAACGATACACACCATTTCCTTGAGATTCTCTCCAGAAAATAATGGCTCCAAAAAGTATGGATGCAATAAATATAATAAGTTCTAAAGTCATAATTTTTATTTTTCATGCAAGGTTTTCAAAACCTTGTAGGTATTATTTCTATTTAATTTTTATCTTACTATACCTAAAAGGTTCAAAAGAAACCTTGCAGGATGTTAAACCCACTATTTTCTTATTATAAATTATTGTTGTCCTATTAAAAAACTTTATAAACGTCCAAAACTCAAACTAAATAACCAAATATTTAATATATCGCCCTTTTAGGGCTTAACAAAAATTTAAAATAATTTTCTATTGATATTTCATCCCTCTGGGATTTTTTAGCTCTGTAAGAGCGATATATTAATAAAAAAACACAAAAATGTTATAAAGCTCTATAGGAGCGAAATTCAATCGGACAATAGTAATTATAAATATACAATTTTTTTATGTCAAGCTTCCAGCTTAATTCTTCCAACTCCAAACTACCAGCTTATGACTTCAAACTTCTAGCTCAATTTATCCAACCTAAAACCCATCCTTAATAGTCTCAACTACCCAATCTTGTTTTGTTTCTTGCCACGTTTTAAAGTTTTTATAAAAATCTTCTTTGTCATACCAATACCAAAATAACACATCTTTTGGAGCAATGTTGATGAGCAACTTCCAGATTAAATCTTGATGATTTGCTCTTAGTGATGAATGTGGTTTGTGTAATGCAAAATAAAATTCTTGATCCACAATATCATTCATTTTTGTGTCTTTATTTGTTTGTTTTTTATCCAAATAACGCTCAACACTCATTACTTTTTTACGCGTTTCTATATCGATTTTATTCAAATAACTTTTGAAAAGCATTTTGTCTTTTAAAATATCGTTTACATGATGTTGGGTTTCTTTTAAAGCTTCACCAAAAATAAAATTTTTGATTCGTTCGTATCTTTTTGTGGATACTTCTTCTGCTAAATTACACTCAATAATTAAGTGATCTCTTAATTGTCGAACCAATTCTGGTTGCAAAATATGAAACATCAAGACATCATAATTAGTGTCATTGATAGCCACTTTGTAGGCTTCCTTTTTCTCGAAAATTAAAATGGGTGTTATAAAGTTTCTTAACAAATAAATGCCGCCAAAAGCTTCTGTAAAAAATGAATCAGTTGTAAAAATAATGGGCTCTAAACGTAAATCTCTTTCTCTTAAATCGCCATATTTTTTTGCTGATGTTAACAACTGTTGATGCAAATTTTCATCAATAAAATTGGTGTCTTTTTTAAATGTTTCTATCAGTTTTAATTGGGCCTCTTTGGCTTTGTCTAAATCATCTATCAACCGAAAACTGATCTTTATATCTTGATATTTTAAAACATCTAAAGGTTCATAAAAAGCATCTATATTTTGATCAAAATCTACACAAATAGCTGAGTCTCTTGTAATATTATTAATCTTTTCATGATGTGTTTTAAAAACTAATTTCATCAATTCCACGTCAAAAGAATGAGATGGATTGTAAATTGGCAATCCTTTTTGCAATGGTGAAATTATAATTGCATGCGGATTTGCTTCGCCATTATTCAAATAAAAAACTTCATTTTTTTCTTCAGCAATTTCTGGACTCCAACCCAATCCATCAATAGAAAATGACGTTAATTTGGTTACAGTAAAACCTAATTTCACTAAACATTTGTTATAACGTTCTACTAATTTCCCACTGATTGGAATTAGTTCGCTTCTATATAGATTTGCTTGTTTTAGTTTGTTCATATGGCCTATCCTAAATCCTTTCCGAAGGAAAGGACTTTTATGCTTGTGATTTATTTATCTTCATTTATAATTTAAGGATACTTTTCTTATTGTCATTCCTTTTCAGAGCTGACAGGTTTTAAAAACCTGTCAGCTCTTGTTTATTAATTTATTTATCTGTAAATATTGCAACAACATAATTGTTCTTGCGTCCATAATTTCTTGGGTTTCTATCATTTTTAGAGCATCAACAAAAAGAGTTTCTAACACTTCTATTTCTTCATTTTCTGCTTCAACTCCTCCTCCATTTTCTGTTTTGTCTTCGTCTTTATATTCACCAATAAACAAATGCACTTTTTCTTTCACAATTCCTGGTGATAAAAAAGTTGTAGTTACTTTTTTTACGGTTGCTATTTTATAACCAACCTCTTCTTCAGTTTCTCTAATTACACAAGTTTCTGGAGATTCATTTTTATCAATTCCTCCACCAATTACTTCAATAGAAAAACCATTATCAACTCCAGCAACAAAAACGGGCATTCTAAATTGTTTGGATAAAATTACTTTTTTTGATGTTGGATTGAATAACAGAATTGCAACTCCATCAGCTTTACCATACACTTCGTGTGTTAAGTTTACTGATTTTCCATTTTTGAAGGTAAAATCAAAATTTACGTGTTCAAGTTTTCCCCAGAAATTGGAAATTACTTTGGATGTTATATTGGTTATTTTATTTTTAATTTCCATTTTCAAAATTTCTTCTCGCTTCCAAATCTATATTCATTTGATTTACTCTTACATCTACTTTTCTTTTAAAATCGGTATCTGCAATTGTAGCCACATTGTCTAAATAACGTACAACTTCTTGTCTTCTAATTTCAGAAAAATCTAACCCTTTCATGTTGCTTTTCATCAATTCTTGCAACATATTAAACTTGGTTTTGTAATCTTTCTTAAAATAGATTTCAGGATTCTCAAACCAATCTTGTTCTAAATCAAAATCTGTTAATCGCAAAGAAATTGCAGATTGAATGTTTCTAACATCTCTTGATGAAAAGAATGGAAATATTTTCTGAATTTCTTTATATAAAATCGCAAAGAATAAATGTTCGTTTGATCTATGATTTCTTTCCGCTTTTTCATAAGCTTGCAAAACTCTTTCTTCATTTGGTTTTTCAACTAAATTTAGAATTTCTCCCATACTTTTTGTAACTCCTTGATCTTTCAAATACTGATAATTTGAAGGGTTTTGCATGTTTACAAAATCTGGAATTGTTTTTTCGAATTTCTTCCACCAAATATAATCTTGATCTAAAAAATCGTGTTCAGTTCTTGCTCCATCAATCTTAAAACGACCTTGAATTCTAGAAATCACAGCTTTGTCTAACATTTCTGGTAAGTTGGTGAATAAACCTACCGAAGAATTTCCATAATTTACAGCATAAGCACCTTCTGTATATCGTAAGAAAACACCAATAACTTCTTTAACTCCCGCAGAAACGCCTTGTGCAGTTCTTTCTTGTAAATTATTTTCTGCATCATCAATGGGTGCAAAAATAATTTTCGTTGGGTCTTGCAACGGTTTCATCCATTCCACCATTTTTTCTGCAGATCCTCCTTGAAAAGTTGAAATCAATGTATCTGGCATTGGATGAAATAAAAATGGAATATTTAAATGATCACAATGTTTTTTTAAACGAGTTGCAATGGCTGCAATTAACATACTTTTTCCTGTTCCTGGAATACCATATCCCATAAAAACAGGCATAAAACCTCCTAATTCTTGAAACGGATTTTTCTGAGCTTCAAAATCGTAACTCAACATTCTTTCTGTTAATCTACGTGCAAAATGCTTGGCATCTTTGTTACCAACAATTTGCTCAAACTGAATTTTATTGAATTCAACACTTTTGGCTGTTCCTTGAAAAACGTTCTCCCAACCAGCAACTGCAAAGTCTGAATTTTCTAATTTGTAGGTTCTATCAACAATCGTTTCTGTGTATTCTAAGCTGCTTTTACGTAACTGAATTTCATCTATTAAAGCTTCAAAATAAACGACTGTAAAATCGACAACATCTTTGTCGATTTTTATAATTTCTGGATGACCTAAATATTTGTCAAAATAAAATAAAGCACACGCAATTCCTTTTAAAGGTGATAAAAATGACACTTCTGGAATCCCTGCAAACTTTTGTTTCATCACAGACAAATCATCACTTGCAAAAGGTTTTAAATCGTGTAATATTTTATAGGAAGTTGCAAATAATTGAAACGCAGTTGCAGTTTGTAACTTGCTTTCAAATTCTCTTTTTTGAGATGAATTTAAGGCTGATTTTCTTTCATTTAAACTTGATAAACCTGAAGCATCATAATAAGAATCTTTGATCCAAATTCCTAAAGTTAAGCCTTCTTGAACTGCAAACAACGTTTGATTTAAATGCACAGGAATTGCAATTGAATCTGGTAATAATCGTTTTTTTAAGCCTAAAATAGTTTTAGAAATTGAGGTAATTTCTATACTACTTCCGTTATTTGCTCTTGATAAATACAATAAAATAGAATCGTCTTTTGCTTCTTTGTCTCTGCTTTTTGCTTTATTACTTTGTTCCCATTGAACAGATTTTAAATAACCTGTTGCTTCATCTCGAAGCATATCAAGTTCGTTTTGTTTTATAGGAAAAGTTGAGTTGTGATTCATAGCCCCTTTGTCTTTCAGACATTTCCCCAAAGGGGAAAATTTAGTTAGTTATTCTGGTTTCCGTTTAAAGTTTAACAAGTTATTTTATCAACTTTCAAACTTTCTACTTATTTATTTTTTTTCAGACCTCATAGGTTCTAAACCTGTGAGGTATTTGTTCTCAAGAATTTTATTATTTCAACTAAAACAATTTACCTGATTTCTGACATCAAAATAGGTTCTTTTGCCAATGTATCTAAAGCTCTTGGAACTTGATTGTGTAAAAGTTGAATAATTCTATGTGGCGCAAAAAGATATTTTTGTTTTAAAACATCGCTCCATTTTTGCATGGTTTGCTTGTTAAAAAAACTACCTTCTGTAAATGTTTCTCCAGCAAAAACTTCGTCAACATTCATTGAAACTGCATACGATTCTAAAGGAATTGTTTTGTTGGCAATACCAATTAAAAGCGCATGTGTAATTTCGTTTTCATCTTTTGCAAAAACGTTGTGTAAAGGTCCTAAATCGATTCTTTTAAAATGTTTCGGAATTAAATCTGGTAATTTCCTATCGATGTTATAAGCCATTGTATCTAAAGCCATTTCTCTATCTGCACTTTCTTTTAAAGTTTGATAAATTTTCTCCTTATCATTAATGGCATTTTTTTTATTATAATCAAAATACATAAAACAAATAAAAGGCCTGTTATGACTTACATCATAAAAACTCCAGCTTGTAACATAATCGTAATTTGCATCTTTTGGCGCTTCTAAAATTTTGCCTTGCACAAAACGATTAAAAATATAATTTTTATCAACAGTTGTATAATAAATAATAGAGGAAGCTTTGAATAAGTCTGACTTTTTAATCGATTCTTTTTTACGTAAAAGTGTGTCTAAAAATTGTTCTTTTAAAGCATCTGTATCTACTAATTTATCTAAATGTTGTTTTCTCAACTCTAAATCATTATACAAAAAACGGAACTCCAAATAATTAGGAAAGCCAGAATCTGTTAAATCTACTTTCATGTTATCTTCCTCATCATACATATACTTAATTCGCATTGCTTCAATGGAATACAATAACAAATCTGAATATTGTTTAAAGAAAATTAACTCTTGTTGTGTACACAATTTTTCTTGTTGCATGCTCACTATAATTTCCTTCAAAGCAAAATCGACCATTTTATGATAGAAAATGTATTGCTCTTTCGAGTTTAAAATAGCAGAATCTAAAGGAGTTGTAATCATAATTAGTACTTCAAAATATCGTTTAATGTTTTTTTGATAATTTCAACATCCTTTAAAGAAATCTCCCCAATTCTTTGCTCAAACCTTGTTTTAGAAACTGAACGAACGTGAAATGTTAACACTTCAGAAATTTTAGACAAACCATTTTTAGCATTTGGTTTTAAAATTAAATTCCCTTTATAATTTTTAATGCTTGTTGTTAACGGACAAACGATTACCACTTGTAAATATTTGTTTACCATATTTCCACTAATAATTACAGCAGGTCTTCGTCCATTTTGTTCACTTCCTTTGGTTGGGTTTAAATATAATTCCCAAATTTCACCTTGCTTCATTTATTTGGTTTCTGCATTGTTTAATGCAGAAAAATAATCTTGCATGCCTTCTTCTGCAACTAATAAAATATCATCATCTGCTGCTGCTTGTTGGTAAGATTTTATATAACTAGCTTTTTCTATTTGCTCTAAGTAAATTTCTAGTGCATTTTCTATCAACCTATTTTTAGGAAGTTTTAATTCTTTTGCTAAAGCCGATAATTTATCTAATAAATTATCAGGTAAAGAAGATGTGAATGTTGCCATAATTAATAATTTTATACAAATATAATATATTTACAATTTATATTTACATTTTATACATATAATAATTAAATACTTTATTTACTTCCAAAAAACAATAAACAATTTACTAAGATTTGAGTTAAGGATTGAAATGGCATCCTTTTTTCTTAGTTCGAGTGAATTTGCTTTTTGCAAATTTATATCGAGAACTCAGAAAAAAGATATAATGGAAAGCCTGACCCTATTTTTATTTTCAAAAAATAGGGAAACGCCCTTAAAATATTAACTTAACATATCATCATTAGAAACATCTTTCTTTGGAGCATCTGGAGTTTTATCATCATCAGCTTTTGGCACATTTGCATCTGCTTTGTAATAATCTTCAAAAATCTCTTTCATGTCAATTCCATATCTGTCTGCAAAATTCTTTTGAATGTCAGAATCTTTTTCTCTAATTTCCTGTAAAGCCTCTGCATACGTGCTATAAACGCCATTCATAACTTTTTCGTGAACAGGAATATTGTCCATCATTTCTTGACGAGCTCTGGCACTTGCAGAATGCATAGAGGCCAAAGTTGCACCTATATGTTCATCTGTTTTAACCCCTAAATGTTCTAAAATTGCTGCAAATTCTTGATCTGTTCTTGCTTTTAAAGCCACAACATACCCATCATAATATTTTAAACGCTCTTCAGTATCTGACTTTAATTTTGCTCTATGAGTTTGTAAGTTAGAACGCAAAGAAGTTAACACTTTGATGGTTAAATTATGCTTGTGCACAAAACTATCTTTACTTGCAGCCAAGGTTGTATATGCATTTTTTAAACCTTCTAACTCCTCAACTTTTTGCTCAATTGTGGTTACTTTGCCAATTGCCTCTGAATATGCTGTGGATTGTTTGTCTGCAATTTCATCTAATTCTTGGCGAGATTGTTTTAACAACGCATATTGCTCCTCTAACTTTTCTTCTGTTTCTTTTTTCTTCTCTAAGGCTTTTGTATGATTTTTAGAAGCTTCTACAATTGCCATTTTTAGTTTTTCTTCAACCTCTTTGATTTCTACTTCTCTATTTTTTAAACGATTTACAGCTGCTTGAGATTTAAAAGACAACTCTGCTAAGAGTGTTTGTACATCTGCACTTTCTATACGTTGTTGAAATAATGCTTTGGCTTTATTATCTGCTCCTAATCTTATTTTTTCAGCTGCTGCAAATTCTTGTTCTTCTTTTTTGATTTTCGATTTCCTTCCCCACAAATTATTCCACCAAGTATCAGGTTTGTTTTGCGCGTCTTCCAATTCTATTCTAGCTCTTTCTAATTCTTTTTGAGCATCATCGATTACTTTTTGTTCAGAAGGATTTAATGACGAAAATTTCTCGAACATAATACCTACTTCATCTTGATAATCTGTCAAGTCTTTTATGGCGTCTAAAAGTGTAGTTCTATCTTTTTCTGCCATATGAACAACATCATCTAAAGTTGCATTTAATATTTTCTGACGTTTTTGCGGGTCTTCTTCTTGAGCCAATTTAGATTTCATAGAATCTACAGCTTTACCCCAATTTACTTCTACTTTTTCAGTTTTCTCAGCAGAATTTGTTTCTAATAAATCAAAATCATCAGACATATTTTTTTAGTTTTTTAGGTTGAACAATTTTTAGATAAGCAATTTCGTATTTTTTTTTTAGTATAAGAAATTTAAATACATATATATGTAGCATAAATTATCTGATTGTTACAGTTTTTTAAAAATCTTTAAACTTTCAGTCTATTTAAGAATGTTAAAAAAACTAACTTCTTAACCTTTTTAAATATATTTGACAGAAATTATTCAAACATTATTAAATGAAGAAATTATTACCGTTTTTATTCCTCTTTTTTGCGTTTAATTTATTTTCTCAAAAGGAAGCCAACTTTTGGTATTTTGGAGAAAGAGGAGGCTTAGATTTTACTACCAACCCTCCAAACCCTATTTCTGGGGCTTTAAATACTGATGAAGGTTCAGCTTCTATATCTAACGCGAATGGTGAATTACAGTTTTATACAGATGGTTCAGTTGTTTACAATAGAAATGATGAAGTTATGACAAATGGTACAGGATTGTTGGGTGACTCTTCTAGTGCGCAATCTGCTATCATAGTACCAAAACCTTTAAGCGATACTATTTACTATATTTTTACTGTAGGAAATCAACTAGCAAATGATAATCAAGGAAATGGTGTTGCTTTTTCTGAGGTAGACATGAGCCTTAGTAATGGTTTAGGAGCTGTTATTACTAAAAACACTCCATTAGTTTCCTCTCAATTAGCTCGAGAAAAAATTACAGCTGTAAGAGGTAGTGAATGTAATACTTTTTGGGTAATTACCTCTGATAGAAATAGGTTTTACGCTTACCTCATAGATTCAAATGGTGTTAATAATGGTACTTCAGGAAGTCCAAGAATATCCGCTCATAATAATAATTTAAATAATTTAAGGGGATATTTAAAAATATCTCCTAATGGTAAAACCCTTGTAAATGCAAGTGCTAGTTCTGGGTCTTATATATTTGATTTTAATGCTCAAAATGGAGAAATCACCAATGGAGGAACTTTAAATATTGATGGTGATGGCTATGGAGTAGAATTCTCTAGAAATGGAGAAAAATTATATGTTACCACTGGTACATTTAGTCAGTTTACGAATCAAGGAACAAGAAATAATCCTGACTATGCAAGTGTTACACAATTAAGCTTAACATCTAGAGATATTTTTGATATTAATGCAAGTAAAAAACTAATTTATGAAACCAATTCAGGCTATAGAGGGGCTTTACAATTAGCAGCAAACGGAAAAATTTATTATGCCAGAAGTCGTGAAAATTTTTTAGGTGTTATTAATTTTCCTGAAAATGATTTTACAAACACTACAGCTAACGAAATTGGCTTTGAAGAAGAAGGCTTATTTTTAAATAGTAGAATATCTACTGAAGGGCTTCCTCCATTTATACAATCTTTCTTTTTACCTATAGAAATTAGAGATACTGATACAAACGAAGTTTTAAATGATCAAAATTTACAATATTGTGTTGGTGAAGATAGAGTTTTACAAACTGAGGCTGTTAATGGAAGTAATATTATTTATAGCTGGACTTTTACAGACAGCACAGACATACCCATAGATATAACACCAAGTACTAACCCAGAAACGTTAACTTTAACGAATCTACAAGTAAACAATACTGGGGAATATTCCTTAAAAATTGAGCTTACAGATGATTGTAATAACGAAATTATTTACAATGGAACTTTTAACATAGAGGTTTTTGAAGCTGCTGTAGCTACACAACCTGCAGATATTATTTTTTGTGACACAGATAGAGATGGTTTTAATGCTTTTGATTTAGAAAATCTTAAAAACAATGAAATTCTAAATGGTTTAAATCCTGATACTTTTGAGGTACTCTATTATACTACTGAAGCAAATGCCTTATCCAATTCTGATGCTTTGCCTAAAATTTACACAAATCCAACAGCTTTTAGCTCTGAAACAATATATGCCAGAGTCCATAATAAACAAGCTATGGACGCTTGTTTTGAAATCACAAATTTTACTTTGGCTGTAACTGATTTACCAGTTCCAACACAACCTGAACCCTATAGAATTTGTGATAATTTAGAAAGTACCTCAGATACTGATGGAGTAATAAATACATTTCTTTTAAATACAAAAGATTCTGAAATTTATGGGAATTTAGATAGTTCAAAATACAATCTTACGTATCACACAACTCAAATTGGTGCAGATACCAATGATACAACTACCCTAATTGATAAAAATACAAACTATAGTGTCACAAACTCTCAAACCGTTTTTATAAGAATAGAAAATAAAGACAATACAGATTGTTACGATGCAGAAACAACTCTAGAACTAATTGTAGATCCTTTACCAGTAATCACCCCAGAAGTAGATTTATTACAATGTGATGATGATTTGGATAGAATATCAACTGTAAATTTAACAGAAGCAGAAATTAGTATTTCTGCAAATTCTGCAAACGAAAGATTTGAATATTTTGCTACTGAAGCAGATGCTATTGCTGGAACTCCTTTAGTTGATGATGAATTGCGTTATCCCGTAAATCAAAATGGAGAAGCTTGGGTAAGAACCATTTCTTCTGAAGATTGTTACCGAATTTCTAAAATTAATCTAGAAGTGGAAGCTGCTGCAGATGTTGCTTACAACAAAGAATTTGAGGCTGTTTGTGATGATTTTCTGCAAACGGATGGCACAAATGGCCCTGCAAATGATGATACTGATGGTATTACAAACTTCGATTTTAGTGAAGCAAATGCTGAAATTTTAGCATTCTTCCCTCCTGCTTTACGACCAGATTTAGAAATCTCTTTTTATGAAACAAGAGACGATAGAACTGCTGTTGTAAATGCAATTGCTGATATTTCGAATTACAGAAATATCAATTTTCCTTCAGATGTTACAAGACAAACTATTTATTTTAAAATCACCAATAAAAACAACAACAATTGTTCTGGAACTGGCGAATTGTATCTAAGAACAAATACAGTTCCTGAAGCTGCAAATGTGCCAGACTTAGAGCTTTGTGATGATGCTAATGATGGTGATGGAACCAATGGGATTGTGCAATCTTTTGATTTAGAATCCCAAACTGCTGCTATTTTAAATGGTCAAAATCCTGCTGATTTTACGGTAACGTATCACCTTTCTGCTGCAGATGCCAATGCTGGATTTGATGCTCAATCATCTCCTTTTGCAAATACAACTCGCGATTCTCAAACCATTTTTGTGAGAGTTACCAATACTACAACTGGCTGTTTTACTGATCATACTTCATTCAATGTGATTGTAAATCCTATTCCTGTTGCCAATTTTGTAGAAGATTTAGAAATTTGTGATGATAACTCTGATGGTTCTGCTAGAAATGGCTTTTCACAAGCTATCGATTTGGAATCTCAAACTGCTGGTATTTTAGGAACTCAAAATCCAAATATGCATACAGTTACCTATCACAGATCTTTGGCTGATGCTCAAAATGGTAACAATCCTTTGATTTCTCCATATTCAAATAACGCTCCAAATAGAGAAACAATTTTTGTACGTATTTTGAACAAAGATACAGGGTGTGCAAACCCAATTTCTAACTTTGATGTCATTGTAAATGCTGAACCCGTTTTTGTAGTACCAACTAATTTAGCTTATTGTGATAATGACTTGGATGGTGATGATGCCAATGGAATTGTGCAAAACATCGATTTGGATAGTAAAATAACCGAGATTTTAGGAACAACTCAAAATCCAAACGATTTTAATGTTACGTTTCATAACTCTCAAGCAAATGCAACTTCTGGAAATGATGCCATCATTTCTCCATATCAAAACACAAATGCTACAGAAACTATTTTTGTGCGTATTGAAAACAAAAATACAGGCTGTGTAAATGATGATGCCAATTTTGATGTGATCGTCAATACATTGCCTGATTTTACAGTGACAACTCCTCAAATTTTATGTTTGAATGATTTACCTTTAAACATTGCTGCAGAAAATGCAAGAGATGTCTATAGCTATATTTGGCAAGATGAAAACGGAACTGTTTTAAATACAGCTTCTAGAGATAACATCAATATCACTTCTGGTGGAACCTATACAGTTACTGCAACCACCACAGATGGCACTTTATGTGAAAGATCAGAAAGTATTGTTGTTAACGAATCGAATCCTGCTACTTTAGAGCGTGATTTTATCACCATTATTGATGAAGGAAACAATATTAGCAGTGAGGCTAATTTATCTATTTCTATTGATATTGTCAATAATGATTTAGGTCCTGGAAATTATCAATTTGCCATTGTAAATACTGATGATAACTCAAGAATACCAATCATAGGTTTTCAAGACGAACCGTTGTTTGAAAATTTAGAAGGTGGCGTATATCAAATTATTGTAAACGATAAAAATGGTTGTGCTCCAGATGAAATGCTGTTAGTCTCTGTAATTCAGTTTCCAAAATTCTTTACACCAAATGGTGATGGACGAAATGACACCTGGGTTGTAAAAGGCGCCAACAAAGATTTTTATCCAAATGCAAGTATCAATATTTTTAATAGATATGGAACCTTGGTAGCACAAGAACAAATTGATAGCGAAGGTTGGAATGGAATGTATCAAGGTAAATTGTTACCTTCTGACGATTACTGGTTTAACATTACCCTGATTCCTGCTGATACTACAAAACCGACCATCAACAAAAAAGGAAACTTTTCGTTGTTGAGGAAATAGGTTTTCTCAAAGTTCTGACCACAATAAAAAATAGCCTCAAAATTAAATTTAATTTTGAGGCTATTCAGTTTTTAAAGTATCTTAAAAAATCACTTCTTAGCGTTTTATTACGAAGGAGTAGGATTTGTTCTTATTGTTTGTTTATAAAGAAGTATGATTAATACCTAAGAAAGCAAAACCTTTTTGAAAGAAAATTACCCTTAAAAAATTTGATTGTCGAACATTACATATTTACAAAAAACTTAAAATTTATAGCGTATGAAACAGAAAACAAAGAAGATTATCAATAATAATTTTACTACAATTAATCAACTTAAGCCAATCAGTTATACAATTTCGCATTAATTACTTCGCATTAAATTTATAATAAAAATCAAAGCCACGAATTCACGAATTTTAATTATTATAAAATATGTTTTATTTTATTGGTATGAAAATCCAAAGGATTTTAAAATTTGTGTTCATATATTAGATTAGATTAGTTGTATTTTAATTCGTGAATTCGTGGCAAAAATTTGATACGTTTGTCACAGGTAAAAAGTTAAAAGAGTATAAATAAGAGAATTTTAAAATATGCGAATTATTTGTTTTCAAATCGTATTAGTAAAAATTCATCTACTTTTTTAAAACAAAAAAATACCAAAACTAAACTAGCTTTGGTATTTTTTATATAAAATTAAAGAGGTTTTATTTCAACTTCTTTTTAACTGCTACTTCTTTATACGCTTCAATAACATCTCCTTGCTCAATATCATTGTAGTTCTTTAATTGAAGTCCACAATCATAACCTTTGGCAACTTCTTTTACATCGTCTTTAAAACGTTTTAAAGATGATAAAACTCCATCATGAACAACAATACCATCTCTAATAATTCTAACTTTAGAATCCCTATAGATTTTACCAGACATTACCATACAACCTGCAATGTTACCAACTTTAGAAATTTTATAAACCTCTCTAATTTCAACATTACCAGTAACTTCTTCTTTCATTTCAGGAGATAACATTCCTTCCATGGCATCTTTCAAGTCGTTTATTGCATCATAAATAATAGAATATGTTCTAATATCAACTTCTTCTTTATCTGCAATCATTCTTGCATTTCCTTGAGGTCTTACGTTAAATCCTACAATAATTGCATCAGAAGCTGTTGCTAATAACACATCACTTTCAGTAATGGCTCCAACACCTTTATGTAAAATATTTACTTGAATTTCTTCCGTAGATAATTTCTGGAAAGAATCTGTTAATGCTTCTACAGAACCATCTACATCTCCTTTTAAGATGATATTTAACTCTTTGAAATCTCCAAGTGCTATACGTCTTCCAATTTCTGCAAGTGTTAATGTTTTTTGTGTTCTTACAGATTGCTCTCTTTGTAATTGAGAACGTTTAGAAGCAATTTGTTTCGCTTCTCTTTCATCATCAAATACATTAAATTTATCACCAGCTTGTGGAGCACCATCCAAACCTAAAATAGATACTGGAGTTGATGGTCCTGCTGTTTGTAAATTATTTCCTTTATCGTCAAACATAGCTTTTACTTTACCACTATGTTTCCCTGCTAATAAATAATCTCCGATTTTTAAAGTACCTGCTTGTACTAAAATAGTGGTTACATAACCTCTACCTTTGTCTAATTGTGCTTCTACAACTGCACCAACAGCATTTTTATTAGGGTTTGCTTTTAATTCTAAAATTTCAGCTTCTAATAAAACTTTCTCTAATAATTCTGGAACACCTGTTCCTATTTTTGCTGATATATCTTGAGATTGAATATTTCCTCCCCATTCTTCTATCAACAAATTCATTTGAGATAATTGTGTTTTTACATTATCTGGATTCGCATTTGGCTTATCAATCTTGTTTATTGCAAAAATAATTGGAACCCCAGCTGCTTGTGCATGCGAAATAGCTTCTTTTGTTTGTGGCATTACATCATCATCTGCTGCAGCTACAATAATTACTAAATCCGTTACTTGAGCACCTCTTGCACGCATTGCTGTAAAGGCTTCGTGACCTGGTGTATCTAAAAATGCAATTTTTTGATCTCCAACATTTACAGAATATGCTCCAATATGTTGCGTAATTCCTCCACTTTCACCTTCAATTACATTTGCTTTTCTAATATAATCTAACAACGAAGTTTTACCATGATCTACGTGACCCATTACAGTAATAATTGGTGCACGTGTTATTAAATCTTCTGGTTTATCAACTACTTCTTCTATAGATTCTTCTACTTCTGCTCCAACAAATTCTACTTTGTGGTTAAATTCTTCAGCAACAATCACTAATGTTTCAGCATCTAAACGTTGATTCATTGTAACCATCATTCCTAAAGACATACATGCAGAAATAATATTTGTTACAGGAACATCCATCATTGTAGCAACCTCACTTACAGTAACGAATTCTGTTACTTTTAAGATTTTGTTGTCTAATGCTTGTGCTTCTTGTTCTGCATCTGATTGCTCTCTTCGAGCATCTCTTTTGTTTCTACGATATTTTGCACCTTTTCCTTTAGAAGATTTCCCTTGCAATTTTTCAAGAGTTTCTCTTACTTGTTTTTGGATATCTGCTTCTGTAGGCTCTTCTTTTTTGATAGGAGTTCTACTTGCGTTTCTTCCTCTTGGTCCTGTTCCTCTTGGTCTAGGAGCATTACCTCCAGCTCTGTTTCCTGTTGGTCTTCCTACACCACCTCCACCAGGCTTGCTAATACGTTTACGTTTCTTTTTAGCATCTGTACTAGATGTTTTTTTAACAGCTTCTGGCTTTTTCTTTTTAGGTCTTTCAAATTGCTTTAAATCAATTTTTTTACCAGTAAAGTTAGGTCCGTCTAATTTTTTATACTGTGTTTTGATAGCTTCTGCATTTTCTGCAGTCACTTCCTCAGTTTTTATTTCTTCTTTTTTCGAATCTTTTTTAGATTCTGTTTTAGCCCCTACTTTAGAAGATATCTTTTCGATTTCTGAAACTGATTTTTTAGCTTTTGGAGCTTCAGCAGCAGGCTCTTTTAAAGCTGGCTTTTCAATAACAGGTTTGTCCTCTTTGGTTTCAGCAACTTTAGGTGCAGTAACTTTAGGAGCTTCTGTTTTAGTTTCAACTTTCGTTTCTTCAACTTCAGGTTTCGTAGTAGCAACTTCTTTAGGAGTTTCTTTTACTTCTTCTTTCTTTGGTTCTTCTTTAATCTCAACAGGCTTTTTACCAGCCTTATCAATATCTATTTTACCAACAGTTTTAAACTCTAACTTATCTGCTTTGGCTTTAAGAACTTCTTCTTTTTTAGCTTCTTCCGTTCTTTTCTTTTCTAATTTAGCTTCTATTTCTAAACGAATTGCCTCTTTCTCTTTACGTTTTTCTTCGCCAACTTCTTTAGATGCAGCTTTTTTATTTGCATCAGTTTCAAAGCCATCTTGTAAAACTTGATAGATATCACCAGAAATTTTAGTAGTTGGTCTTGCTTCTATTTCATGACCATTCTTTGCTAAATATTCTACTGCTCTATCAAGAGAAATGTTTAACTCTCTTAAAACTTTATTAAGCCTCATTGTTTTGCCTACAGACATATATTCTTTTTAACTTTATAATTGTAAAAATATAAATTTTTACGTTACTTCTTTAATGCAAACCATAAATATTATTCAAATTCTTCTTTAAGAATTCTCTGAACATCCATGATAGTTTCTTCTTCTAAATCAGTTCTTTTTACTAATTCTGCAACGCTTGTTTCTAATACACTTCTTGCAGTATCTAATCCAATTTTCTTGAATTCTGTAATTACCCAGTCTTCAATTTCATCGGTAAATTCTGTTAATTCTACATCTTCCTCTTCTAAACCTTCTCTCTTAACATCAATTTCGTAACCTGTTAATTCGCTTGCTAAACGTATGTTAACACCACCTCTACCAATTGCTTTTGATACTTCTTCTGGTCTTAACAAAACACTAACACGTCCCTTTTTACCATTTCTTTCTTCTTCATACATTTCAATTTCCATTGAAGTAACCTTAGCAGGGCTTAATGCTCTTGAAATATATAATTGTTCGTTTTTGGTATAATTGATAACATCGATATTTTCGTTACCCAATTCACGAACTATGCCATGAATTCTAGAACCTTTAACACCCACACAAGCTCCAACAGGATCTATTCTATCATCATAAGAATCTACAGCTACTTTTGCTTTTTCGCCAGGAATTCTTGCAACACCTTCAACCGTAATTAAACCGTCGAAAACTTCTGGAATTTCTTGTTCGAATAATTTATTTAAAAATGCTGGTGCAGTTCTAGATAAAATTATTGCTGGCTTATTTCCTCTTAATTCTACTGTTTTTATAACACCTCTAACAGAATCTCCTTTTCTAAAGAAATCTGAACGAATTTGCTCACTTTTTGGCAAAACGATTTCATTACCTTCATCATCTAACAAAATAATTGCATTGTGACGAATGTGATGCACTTCTGCTGAGTACAATTCACCTTCTAAATCTTTAAAATGTTTAAAGATGTTTGTGCTATCGTGCTCGTATATTTTAGATATTAAATTTTGACGTAATGCTAAAATAGCTCTTCTACCTAAATCAATTAGTTTTACTTCTTCAGAAACATCTTCACCAATTTCAAAATCAGGTTCAATTTTTCTTGCTTCCGTTAATTCAATTTCTTCATTATCGTCTTCAGAAAAACCATCTGCAACCACAACTCTATTTCTCCAAATCTCTAAATCTCCTTTGTCTGGGTTTATAATGATATCAAAATTATCATCTGAACCAAACTTACGTTTTAAGGCAGCTCTAAATACTTCTTCTAAAATAGACATTAATGTTACTCTGTCTATACTTTTATTATCTTTAAATTCTGAAAACGAATCAATTAACGCTATATTTTCCATTACATCTTTACTTAAAATACAATCTTCACTTTTGCCTCTTTAATATCTTTATAGTCTATAGTTGCTGTTTTTGTTACAGTAACTTTTCCTTTACCTATTGGTTTTGGCTCTCTAGCTTTCCAGTTTAAAACAATTTTATCTTTATCTGCTTCTACTAAAGTACCTTCTATTTCTTCTTCTGCAGTTTTTACTTTTAATATTCTGTTGATATTTTTAACATACTGCCTCTTATCTTTTAACGGATGAGAAATATCTGGAGTAGAAACCTCTAAAGAAAAATCTTCTTCTTCCCTATCTAAACTATTTTCAACATTTCTGCTGATTCTAATACATTCACTTAAAGGAACGCCATTATCACCATCTACAGTTATTTGAATTTTGTTGTTTGCTGATATAGATAAATCTATCAAAAACAACGTTTCATTCAGCGCTAAAGCCTCTTCTACTAAATCCTTTACCTTGGTTTGATTCATGCTAAAATCTTATAATTTTCTCAAAAAACATTGCTTCTGAGTATAAAAAGAGGGGACTTTAAGTCCCCTCATTTATCAAATTACTGCTAAATTCGGTGCAAATATACGAATACTTTGCTATTTATCAAACGTAATTATATTCATTTTTTTTTGTAACTTTAATTATATCAATTTAAACCAGAAAATTCTACAATCATGAAAAATATTTTAGTTCCTATTGATTTTTCAAAAAAATCTGAATTTGCCTCTAAAATGGCAGCAAGAATTGCCAAGAAATCTAACAGTATTGTGTATCTTTTACACATTATAGAACTGCCAACAGGTGTTGTAGATATGGGCCCTGCAAGTAGTTTTAGTATTCCTGAAAGCATGTTGTATTTAAGAAAGATAAGAGAACGTATTTTAGAATTTAAAAATAGTTTTTTTAGTAAAAACACTCAGGTACATTATGCTATAAAACTGCAAACTCCTTATGAAGGTATTTTAAAATATGCTGATAAAATTAATGCTGATTTAATTGTAATGGGTTATAAAGGGCAATCTGAGTTTGAGGAAATTATTATTGGCTCTAACACAGAAAAAGTAGTAAGGACAGCTAAAGTACCAGTAATTGTGGTGAAAAAAGACAGTGAAAAATTTAGAATGAAAAATTTGATATTTGCCTCTAGCTTTAAAAATGAAGATAAAAAAGAAGTTTTTAGGAAATTTTTAGAGTTTGCAAATCATTTTGATAGCAAAATACATCTACTAAAAGTAAATACACCTTCAAAATTTGAAAGCACGCAAGAAGCAACTGAAAAAATAGAAACTTTTATTGAAGGCTTTGATTTACCCAAATATTCCATCAATATATATAATGATGCATTAATTGAAAAGGGAATTTTAAACTTTGCCAATAATATTGATGCAGACTTAATTGCTTTAAGTACAAGTGGAAGAACAGGTTTATCGCACTTATTTTCAGCTAGTGTTACTAAATCTTTATCAAAAAAAGCATTAAGACCTATTTTGACGATTAAAGTTTAGATTAAAAAAAACTAACATTTATAGATATTTTAAATGGATAATAAAATTAGACTAATAGCCATCAACCAGCTTTTGTAAATTTTACATTTTAAATAAAACTATTTTACAAATAAGTTATCTTTACAAAATACCAGTAGTTTTTAAATTATGATATCCTGTTAAATTTGCGGGATATGCGTAATAAAAGTTACTATATTAAGGAGTTGGCAACCATTTGACCAATTACTCTCTGAAAAACAAAACATATAATTAAAAATAAATATTATGCAAAAAGTTATTACGATTACAAGTCACACGAACATAATTGATGATGGAAACAAATTTATTGAAAATGAATATCCAAAATTAAATGAATATCTTGAAGACGGATATATAATTAGAAATACAATTCCGATTATAAAACCAGCAGATGCGAGCTATATGTATTCAATAACATTTATTCTTGAGAAATAATTAATCTGAATTACAATTGTATTACTATATTACAAAATAAGTTCTTTAAAATATTGAAAATAATTATAGACTGTGCTACCTGACTGTTAACTCAAAAATAAAGTGTTGCGAGTAATCAGATACATTCTATAAGTGCTTCTTGAATTAGATTAATGTAGCCTCTATCTAAACTATTATTACATCTAACACAATGTAGTATTAATTCCAAAACAAATTAATTTATGTCTAAAAACATAAAATCTATGGTGGTTATCTGTATAACTACTATAGTGATTTGTCTGACACTTTGTGTTTTCGGATATAAAAAACTATCGATAGAGATTCCAGCAATCATTTCGATTTCTGCTGAAAAGTAGAAAGTTTTTTAGACTGATGCGAAAGTGTCAGTTTTTTATTTTTAAAGAATTGATTTCAATTAGAATTAGAAAAAAACGGTTGCCAACACCGTATATAAAAACGTTAGGCACCATTAAAAATAAACTATGAGAAAAATATTTTACTTTTTACTTACATTAACACTTCTGATTTCTTGCAATGAAAAAAAGACAACCGATTATACAAAAAGCGGAAAATCTACACAAGTTACTTCTAGTCCAACAAAGATTATTTTGAGTATAAAAGGTTATAATCCAAGTGAACATAAAAGATATATTGATATACAAATTATTACTACCTTAGAACCGATAAAAGAGCAATTAAAAATTTCTGATGACGGAACTGTAAATTATGTGTTTTTAAACCAAAATAAAAAAGAAATAATTTTTGATTATGACAGTAGGACATTTTCATTGATTGTGAGCCCAAATGAAGAAATATTAGTGGAATTAAATATTAATGAATTATTGAATTGGTCTAAATTCAAAAATCATAAAATAAGCGGAACAAATAAAACCACTAACAATTTAATTTTAGCTAATGCATCTTTTATAGACAGCTTAATCAAACAATCAACAAATGCTTTTGTTAAAGACAGTACATTAAACAATATTCTCTACAAAAACAAACGAATGTCAGAAATGGCTAATCAGTTAAAGGTTTTTAATAAATATGTGTTTGACGAAAAAATTAAAGACAAAGTTTTCATTGATTGGGGCAAATCACAAATCAAATATAAGACAGGTTATGACTTAAACCTATACCCTTTTATGGGTAAAAGTGACCGAGATTTAGATGATGAAAATGAATACTTCAGTTTTATAAATGATGAAGGATTAAATCCCAATAACGAAATAATCTACAAAGTATATTTAGATTATTTAGAATCTTTAACAGGAAGCTATAATCTAATAGGTAATTGGTGTAATAAATATAAACTAAAAAGGGAAAAATTAAAAAAGCTCTGGCCTACACCATATTTTTTAAAGCTTGAAATACTTAAAAAACTTCCTCAAGGAAAAGATAGGGAAATAATGATGGCATATCTATTTAAAAACGAAATTAGGCTATCAAAATACACAGAAAAAGAAATACCTAAAACATATTTTGACTCTTTAAATCTTTATACCAAACCCGTTTATATTTCTCAACTATTAAAAAAACAAGAAGCAGAAAACAAATCAATTGAGGATTTAATAAAAGAATATGACATAAATGAAAAGGAGAAAAACGAACTATTAGATTTATATAAAGACACCAAAGGTAAAGTAATTTATCACGATTTTTGGGCTACTTGGTGCGCTCCTTGTATGAAAGAATTGCCGAACTACAATAAATTAATTGCAACAACCAAAGGAAAAAATGTTAACTTTATTTTTTATGGAGTGCATATGAAAAAGGACGAGTGGAAAAAGACAATTAATAATTTAGACCTCAATGGAAAACACTATTTACTAACTAAAAATCAATTAGCCTTTTTTGAAAAATATTTTGGAGTCAGTAGTTTTCCTCATCATCAAATAATAAAATCAGACGGAACTATTGGGGAAAAAGTGTCTTTTGGGGCTTATCCTAATAATTTTGACGAAATAAATAGATTAATTGAAAAACATCAAGTTGAATAAAATAACAGTGCCTAACATCCGTATATAAGTAATAAAATTTTAAAAAGACTATATCACTAACAAGATATTATCAAATTTTACCCTCTTATACTTTGCTCAAAAGGAATTCTATTTACAATACTTCTTCCTAAAGTAACCTCATCTGCATATTCTAATTCATCACCAACTGCAATTCCTCTTGCTATTGTAGATGTGGTTATATCGAACTTTTCTATTTGTTTGTAAATGTAAAAGTTTGTGGTATCACCTTCCATAGTTGAACTTAATGCAAAAATAAGCTCGTTAATTTCTCCATTTCTTACTTTGGTTATCAAAGAATCTATCTTTAAATTTTGTGGACCAATTCCTTCAATTGGCGATATTTTTCCACCTAAAACATGATACAATCCTTGAAATTGAGACGTACTTTCAATAGCCATTACATCTCTAATATCTTCTACAACACACACAATTTCTGGGTTTCTTTTCGGATTTTGACAAATGTTACATAACACTGTATCAGAAATATTATGACACTTTTCGCAGTTTTTTATATCGTTTCTTAAATGTAATAATGCTTCAGACAAAAATTTTGTATTTTCTGAAGGTTGTTTTAATAAATGTAAAACCAAACGCAAAGCTGTTCTTTTACCAATTCCTGGCAAACGTGAAACTTCATTTACAGCGTTCTCTAATATTTTTGATGAAAAATCCATAGTTGGCAAAATTACTACTTTTCATCAGAAAAAAGAACAGAGATTATAGAGAAAAGACGCTTTGAATTATAAAATCGTTTTTTGAATTATTGCCACGAATTCACGAATTAAAAACATATAATATTTATTTCTATTTAAAATAGAAATAGATATTATTTTTTCTTATCATTATACAAATACGCATCTTGGTTCTTGAATCTATTTTTATCCTGATTCTATTCAAAAACTTTACTCTTTTTTAAATCTATTTTCTATCCTCTTAAATTCCTATATTCGTAGCCTAAAAAAAGCACATTCAAAATGCAACCAATCCATATTATCTTATTAATTCTAGGTTATTTTTCGGTATTGATTTTTATTTCTTACATCACAGGAAAATCTGCAAACAATAAAACTTTTTTTAAAGCAAACAACTCATCTCCTTGGTATTTAGTGGCTTTTGGTATGATTGGAGCCTCACTTTCTGGCGTAACTTTTATATCTGTTCCTGGTTGGGTAGAAGCGCAAAGCATGAGTTATATGCAAATGGTTTTGGGCTATATTGTTGGGTATGCTGTAATTGGCTTGGTGTTGCTTCCTTTGTATTATCGACTGAATTTAACATCAATTTACACCTATTTACAAGACAGATTTGGTAATAATTCTTACAAAACTGGGGCAAGTTTCTTTTTATTATCAAGAACAATTGGTGCTGCTTTCAGACTTTTTTTAGTAGCAAATGTGTTGCAATTGTTACTGTTTGATGCATATGGAATTCCTTTTTGGGTAACTGTAACCATTACAATTTTGCTAATTTGGCTATATACTTTTAAAGGCGGCATTAAAACGATTGTTTGGACAGATACTTTACAAACTTTATTTATGCTAATTGCTGTTGGAGTTTGTATTTATACAATTTCTGATGAATTACAAATCAGCAATATTTTTAGGTATGTTGCAGATAGTGAACTTTCTAAAACCTTCTTTTTTGAGGATGTAAAAACAGGCGATTATTTCTGGAAACGCTTTTTAGCGGGTGCTTTTGTTGCGATTGTAATGACAGGTTTAGACCAAGATATGATGCAAAAAAACTTAACTTGTAGAAACTTAAAAGACGCTCAAAAAAACATGTTTTGGTTCACTATTGTATTAGTAATCGTAAACTTTTTCTTTTTAGCTTTGGGTGTTTTATTAACAGATTATGCTCAAAAAAACGGAATTGACGCTCATAAAGACGAGCTTTTCCCAATAATCGCTACAAAAGGAACTCTAGGTTTGGCAACTGCTATTTTCTTTTTATTAGGTTTAATTGCAGCTGCCTATTCTAGTGCAGATTCTGCTTTAACTTCTTTAACAACCTCTTTTAGCATCGATATTTTAGAGATTGACAAAAAACAATCCGAAGAAAATCAAGAGAAAATAAGAAAGCGAATTCATATTCTTTTCTCCTTTATATTGATAGGAACCATTTTAATCTTCAAATATTTTATTGCTGATGAAAGTGTTATTGCTAAAATATTTACGTTTGCTAATTACACCTATGGTCCTCTTTTAGGTTTATATGCTTTTGGTTTGTTCACAAAATTGAAAGTAAAAGATAAAGCAGTTCCGTTTATTTGTATTGCAGCTCCTTTTGTAACATTTTTTGTTAATTACCTATGCTTAAGTCTCTTTAATTTCGATTTTGGTTTTGCGCTTTTAATACTAAATGGTCTTGTAACTTTTGTAGGTTTATATCTTTTTAAAAAATAAAAAAGTTGTTTTTTAAGTATTTTTATGAATATTTATTTTTTTATTTAAAAAAAAATAATATATTTATCGAATAATAAAGCCCCCAAGATGAATACCTCTATTAAAAATTGTCATTTAGACAAAACCGAAACTACTACTATTAAATACTGTTTTGCTAACAAATTTAGCTATCAAAAAACAGGATATTCCAAATTACATTCAGAAATACACCTTTTCCGATATTAGTTTTTTTTATTATTAAAAATTAAACTATAATTATTTTAAAGAATTCATTCTAACCCCCAAGTTATGGAATCAAATAAAAAAGTGTTTTTATTAAAATGTGATACCTTATCATCTAAATCTTATACACAGTATTTAAATTTTAAGATTGATACCACTACTCTGTTTGCAAAAAACAACCACACAAATATTGAATTTAAAAGTTTTTTTAACCGAAAACTAGGTAACTTCAAAACTGTTTTCAGTAGCTATAAAACAACTATTACCAATTATCAAAAGATTGATAATGTAATCGTAAACAACATAAAATATTCCACTAGTTTTACTTTTGATAATTCTTTTCCTCTTTATAAAACAACCAATGATTACATCACTATATCATCAAAAAGTATAGAGCTAACAGCACTAAATTTAAAAGACGATTTACGAAAAGCAGCACCTAAAAAAAATGTAAAAATTAAATACGTTTTAAAACATAAACAACTTAAAATTAAGAGTGATACTTCATCTGTAGCCATCAAAAAAGATGTAAATTATTTTAATCATATCCCTAATATTATTAAAAAAAATACACCTACAGATGAAGAACACTCTACTTTTTTAAACTATAAAATATCACATAAATAAGAGATACTTCATCTGCAGAAATTAAAAAGTAAAATCTGCAAACTGCATCCCTAATGCTCATAAAGATAATACAACTGCGGATGAAGCTAACTCTATAACAAAATAATAAAAATTAAAGATCCATGAAAAATTACATCAACTATATTCCAAAAACTTTAGATTAAAATAAATTAAATATTCATATTAATTAAATTTTATTATCTTTGTATATTATTCAATTTTAATTAGATAAGAAAAATTTAAACCCTAATAAACTTTCTAAAAATTGATTAAAAAAAAATTTATCGAAACAAAACAAACCCCTTAGTTCAAAATTCAATTAATTTTGAACTTAAATTATAAAGTTATAAACCCTATAAAAACTTTTCAATTATGATACCCCAAAATTTCCCTAATCTTTCAGTTAGAAAAAATCTAAAATTTTTATCGAAACTTACTGACTAAGTATTTTCCAGAAAAAACATTTAGGACAGTTTGATTGCACAAATTATTGTTAAAAAAACAATTTGTGTGCTACTTATAGATTGGATTTAAACTTAAATAATGCCCTAAATCCAAAAGCCCTAAGTCTTGTTTAAAGGAGAACGAAAGTTATAACCCTAAATATAATTTTTCCAATCATGAGAAAAAAAATTACACACCTATTACAGCTAGTAATACTATTACAAATAGCAATTACTTACCCCTTACATGCTAGTTTCAATAATCTAGCAACGAATTCTTTTGAACAAAGCTTCAAAAACTCGAATGTATCTTTTTATGAACTTTACGAGCTAAATTGGAAAAACATTCAAAACTTTAATGATTCATCAATTTGGGAATCTAAAACAAACGCAACACTTAAAACAGAAAAAACTGTTTCAAGTGCTTTACCTTTTCAAGGAAATTTTGTTGGTTCTAACAACAATTGTTCAGACAATAGTGTATCAACTATTAGCGTTAATGTTCCAAGTGGTTCAGTAAACGACTTATTAATTGCTTCAGTTTCTACGGATGATGATAAAACAATAGATACACCAACAGGTTGGACTCTTGTAAGAGGTGGAGAAAATGATAAAACATCAATCTATGTTTTTTCTAGACTCGCTAGTAATTCAGAACCTAATAGTTATAGTTTCGACATTTCTTCTGGTAAAAAAAGAATGTGTGCTGCTATTCTAAGATATTCAGGTGTTAATACAACTACACCTATAGAGGCATCCAATATAACTACTGGTGATTCAGATAATCCTAATCCACCTTCAGTAACCACTGTTACAAATAACACAATCGTTGTAAATATGATTGCGATCGATAAAGATCAAAAACCCATGTCAAATCCTTCTGGAACTTCTGAAAGGATTGATATTGAAAGTGACAAACACTCTATGGGAATTGCTGATCAAAAAATAGCAACAGCAGGAGTCGTAAATCCTTCTTCTTGGAGTACTGATGATGATGAGAAATGGGTTGCAATTACACTAGCAATAAATACTACACCAAACGTAGATCCTTGTGACGCTATTGCTTCAGGCAATTTAGATACAGATTTGGATGGTGTTTCTGATATTTGTGATTTAGATGATGATAATGATGGTATTCTTGATACTGACGAAAGTGGAACTTGTAATTCAAGTAACAATAATTTAAATATAGCAGGTAATTTTGGATTTGGATCTTTAGGTAGTGGAGATAATGGAACGTACCCAACAACTTTATCAGGTTTAAATTATACTGCAACATTTACTGAAAATGGAAATAGTATTACTTCTGAAAACCTAAATGGTACTAATGAGCATGGACCCGTTTTTAAATTTAGTGGTGGTAGTGGAGATACTGGTTCAATTGACATCGTTTTTTCATACGCTATATCTGGTGCAAAATTTAAATTATCAGATTTTGATCAGCGTGAAATTCTTAGTGTAGAAGCTTATGATGCAAACAATAATTTAATTTCTCTTGCTGGCAGTACTTATGTAACTTCTGTTGGTTCACAAATAAATCAAAGTGGAAATAATTTTATAGAACCAGATACTAATAACAATGTAGATGGTGATTCTGAAACTACTGACAATCTTGGAGCAGTAACTTTTGATTTTACAGGTGTTTTAATAAAAAGAATTAAAGTATCTATTCAGCATCAGGAAGGCTCTTCAATAAGATACAAAATGGTAAATGGTACATTTTGTTCAGAAACTGACACAGATAATGATGGTATTATTGACAGCTTAGATACAGATTCAGACAACGATGGTTGTCCTGATGCAACTGAAGCTGCAAATAATTTAACTGCATCTGCTACTTTAAATGGTGGTAGTAATGGAGGTAGTTCTAAAAATTTAGGAACCTCTTCTAATAGCAATGGTATCCCTAATGGTTTAGGAACTACAACAGGTCAAAATACTTCATCTGCTGTTGTAACTGCAGAAAAAATTACTATAAATACAGCTCCACAAAATTCAAATGTTGCTAATGGAGCTAACAAAACGTTTACTATAGGAGCTTCTGCAAAAAAAACAACTGTTTTTAACAATGGAACTCCAAATTATAATTCAGGTACAACAACCACAAGTAGTTTAACATATAAGTGGTTTAAAACTTCAAATCCAAATACGGTTTTATCTACAACTAATTCATTTACATTAAACAATGCAAACGCATCAAGTGCAGGAGATTATAAGGTTCAAATTAGAGCCCTAAACAATTCTTGTTTAGAAGAAAGAACCTTTACTGTTACTATATGTACAACTGCTGAAAATAATACCAGTTCTGCATCTATAAACGAAGGACAAACAAAAACATTAACAGGAAACCCAACTGGTGGAACTTGGTCAATCGTTTCTGGTGGTGGTTCAATCAATGGTACAACATATACTCCAGATAATATTAATACTAGTACTAATGTAACAATTAGATATACAATTGCTGCTGATGGTTCTTGTGCTGCTACTACTGACGACGTTACTTTTGCAGTGACACCAGTTTGTGATGTGGTTGCTGATAACACAACTTCAACTGCAAGCATTACTGAAAATGAAACAAAAACTTTAACAGGCACTCCAGATTCAGCACCAGATGCTACAATTTTAGTAAATGTTGATGGGAATACACAAGGACAAAATCCACAACCTGCAAGAGACTTGCAAGCTGGTCAAGTTTTACGAATTATTGGAAACGGATTTTATAATGGAACTATTACTGTTAGAAGTGGAGCTCACTTGATTGTTTGTGGTTCTGTTAACATTTTTGGATCTGTGAGTATAGATAATGGTGGTCACTATTGGAAAACAAATACAACTGGCTTTACAGGTTCATTTGCAAATAATGGAACCATTCACGAAGGACCTACCAGTTGTGAAGCAGGAACTTGGTCAATCGTTTCTGGTGGTGGAACTATTAATGGAACTACTTATACACCAGATGATATCAATACTGATACTACAGTTGTAATTCGTTACACAATTGCTGCAGATGGAGATTGTGCTGCAACTTCAGATGATGTTACGTTTACTGTAACGCCTGTTTGTGATGTAGTTGCTGATAATACAACTTCTACTGCTTCAATCACTGAAGGGCAAACTAAAACTTTAACGGGTACTCCAAATGGAGGAACTTGGTCAATCGTTTCTGGTGGAGGAACTATCAATGGAACAACATATACTCCAGCTGATATTAATGAAGATACAAATGTAAAAATAAGATATACAATTGCTGCTGATGGAGATTGTGCTGCTGTAACTGATGATGTTACTTTTTCTGTACAAGTGTTACAATCTGTTACAATTTCTAAAACAGATGTTACTTGTTTTGGTTTAGATGATGGTAGTATCACCTTTAATTTTGATGACACTACATCTAGAACATTTATAGAATTTAGTTTAGATGGTGGAAGCACTTATAAAAACCAAGTTTCAGATGCCTCAGGAAGTGTTACATATTCTAACTTAGAACCAGGCACATATGATGTTTGGGTGAGATGGGGTAATGGAGATTTTCCAAGAGATTTAGGTGCAGATATTACTATTTCTGAACCAGCTGAAGTAGTTGTAAACAATACAACTTCTGGAACTTCAATTTCAGAAAATCAAACAAAAACATTAAGTGCAACTCCAGCAGGTGGAACTTTTTCTATAGTTTCAGGTGGTGGAACAATTAATGGAAATGAATATGTACCTGGAAACATTAATACAAATACTTCTGTAAAAATAAGATATACTGTTCCTGCAAACGGAACTTGTAGTGCTATTTCAGATGATGCAACGTTTACAGTTACACCTATTTGTTTAACAGTAAATAATACAACTACAACAGCTTCAATAACTGAAGGACAAACTAAAACTTTATCAGGTTCGCCTGCTGGTGGAACATTTTCTATCGTTTCTGGTGGAGGAACTATCAATGGAACAACTTATACTCCTGATAATATCAATACTGATACAACAATCGTAATTAGATATACAATTGCTGCAGATGGAGATTGTGCTGCAACAACTGATGATATTACGTTTACTGTAACGCCTGTTTGTGATGTGGTTGCTGATAATACAACTTCAACTGCTTCAATCAACGAAGGTGAAACTAAAACATTAACTGGTGCTCCAAATGGAGGAACTTGGTCAATCGTTTCTGGTGGAGGTTCTATTTCTGGAACAACATATACTCCAGATAACATCAACACTGCTACAACTGTTGTAATTCGTTACACAATTGCTGCTGATGGAGATTGTGCTGCTACAACTGACGATGTTACTTTTACTGTAACTCCTATTTGTGATGTAGTTGCTGATAATACAACATCAACAGCTTCAATTACTGAAGGACAAACAAAAACTTTAACTGGTGCTCCAAATGGAGGAACTTGGTCAATCGTTTCTGGTGGAGGAACTATCAATGGAACAACATATACTCCAGATGATATCAACACTGATACTACAGTTGTAATTCGTTATACAATTGCTGCTAATGGAGATTGTGCTGCAACAACTGACGATGTTACATTTACTGTAACTCCTGTTTGTGATGTAGTTGCTGATAATACAACATCAACAGCTTCAATAACTGAAAATGAAACTAAAACATTAACTGGGGCTCCAAATGGAGGAACTTGGTCAATCGTTTCTGGTGGAGGAACTATCTCTGGAACAACATATACTCCAGCTGATATCAACACTGATACAATAGTTGTAATTCGATATTCAATTGCTGCAGATGGAGATTGTGCTGCAACCACTGAGGATGTTACGTTTACTGTAACTCCAGTTTGTAATGTAGTTGCTGACAATACAACATCAACAGCTTCAATAACAGAAGGAGAAACTAAAACGTTAACAGGTGCTCCAAATGGAGGAACTTGGTCAATCGTTTCTGGTGGTGGTTCTATTTCTGGAACAACATATACTCCAGACAACATCAACACTGATACAACAATCGTAATTAGATATACAATTGCTGCAGATGGAGATTGTGCTGCTACAACTGATGACGTTACATTTACTGTAACTCCTGTTTGTGATGTAGTTGCTGATAATACAACTTCAACAGCTTCAATTACTGAAGGAGAAACTAAAACATTAACAGGTGCTCCAAATGGAGGAACATTCTCTATTGTTTCTGGAGGTGGAACTATCAATGGAACAACATATACTCCAGCTAATATCAATACTGATACTACTGTTGTAATTCGTTATACAATTGCTGCTGATGGTGATTGTGCTGCAACAACAGACGATGTTACTTTTACTGTAACTCCAGTTTGTGATGTAGTTGCTGACAATACAACTTCAACTGCTTCAATTACTGAAGGAGAAACAAAAACTTTATCAGGTTCGCCTGCTGGTGGAACATTCTCTATCGTTTCTGGTGGAGGAACTATCAATGGAACAACATATACTCCAGCTAATATCAATACTGATACTACTGTTGTAATTCGTTATACAATTGCTGCTGATGGTGATTGTGCTGCAACAACAGACGATGTTACTTTTACTGTAACTCCAGTTTGTGATGTAGTTGCTGACAATACAACTTCAACTGCTTCAATTACTGAAGGAGAAACAAAAACTTTATCAGGTTCGCCTGCTGGTGGAACATTCTCTATCGTTTCTGGTGGAGGAACTATTTCTGGAACAACGTATACTCCAGATGATATCAACACAAACACAACTGTCGTAATTCGTTATACAATAGCTGCAGATGGAGATTGTGCTGCAACAACTGATGATGTTACGTTTACTGTAACGCCTGTTTGTGATGTGGTTGCTGATAATACAACTTCAAATGTTTCAATCAACGAAGGTGAAACTAAAACATTAACTGGTGCTCCAAATGGCGGAACTTGGTCAATCGTTTCTGGTGGAGGAACTATCAATGGAACAAAATATACTCCAGCTGATATTAATACAGATACAACAATCGTAATTAGATATACAATTGCTGCTGATGGAGATTGCCCTGCAACATCAGACGATGTTACTTTTACAGTAACGCCAGTTTGTGATGTAGTTGCTGATAATACAACTTCTACTGCTTCAATTACTGAAGGTCAAACAAAAACATTAACTGGTGCTCCAAATGGAGGAACTTGGTCAATCGTTTCTGGTGGAGGAACTATTTCTGGAACAACCTATACTCCAGATGATATCAACACAAATACAACAATCGTAATTAGATATACAATTGCTGCTGATGGAGATTGCCCTGCAACATCAGACGATGTTACTTTTACAGTAACGCCAGTTTGTGATGTAGTTGCTGATAATACAACTTCAACAGCTTCAATTACAGAAGGACAAACAAAAACATTAACTGGTGCTCCAAATGGAGGGACTTGGTCAATCGTTTCTGGAGGTGGAACTATCAATGGAACAACATATACTCCAGCTGATATCAACACTGATACAACTGTTGTAATTCGTTATACAATTGCTGCTGATGGAGACTGTGCTTCAACAACTGATGATGTTACTTTTACAGTAACTCCAGTTTGTGATATAGTTGCTGATAATACAACTTCAACAGCTTCAATCACTGAAGGACAAACAAAAACATTAACTGGTGCTCCAAATGGAGGGACTTGGTCAATCGTTTCTGGTGGAGGTTCTATTTCTGGAACAACCTATACTCCAGCTAATATCAACATTGATACTACTGTTGTAATTCGTTATACAATTGCTGCTGATGGAGATTGTGCTGCAACAACTGACGATGTTGCCTTTACTGTAACTCCTGTTTGTGATGTAGTTGCTGATAATACAACTTCAACAGCTTCAATAACAGAAGGTGATACAAAAACACTTTCAGGTTCGCCTGCTGGTGGAACGTTCTCTATCGTTTCTGGTGGAGGAACTATAAATGGAACAACCTATACTCCAGCTGATATTAACACAGATACTACTGTTGTGATTCGTTATACAATTGCTGCTGATGGAGATTGTGCTGCAACTTCAGACGATGTTACGTTTACTGTAACTTCATCTGGTTTAGGTTCAATCGGAGATTTAGTTTGGTTTGATAATGATGGAGATGGAATAAAAGATCCTAATGAAAATGGGTTGGCTGGTGCTACTATAACTTTAGATCCAGGAACACCTAACAATTCTGCAGATGATGTAACAACAACATCAGATGCTAATGGAAAATATCTATTTGATAATTTACCAGCTGGTATTTACACAATTTCTGTAGATTTAAGTTCTGTAACTTCTGGATTGCCAACAGGAACAACAATTGGAGATTTAATACCTACATTTGATGGAAATGGAGTTGGTACCCCAAACACTAGCACAATTACTTTACCAGCTGGCGTAAACAATTTAGATCAAGGTTTTGCTTATGGAACATCTTCTGACGAAACTTCTGGTGGAAATGCTGGTGGTGTAGAATCTGAATCTTTAGGTGATGCAATTTCTAAAATTTATGTAGGTAGAAAAAAGAATTCTGTTCCAACTGAATTTGTAAAATCTGAGGCTAACTTGTATAACAAATCTAAAATGAAGTCTGTTCAACCTTATCAAGGAAAAGGACAAACCATGTTAGATATGTTTCCAACGCAATTATTTGCAGGTAACATCGCAAATGTTACCTCACCAACTGATATTTTAGATTACACAGTTGCTGATGAAGTATTATCTGTAGATTTCTCTTTAAATGGTGAAACAAAAGGTGTTGTTTTAGGAATTAAAACAACAGATAAGATATACAATCATACAAAAGCATCTTGTGATCGTTTAAGAGGGGCTGAAATTTTGAATATTCAAAAAGTAAACATCAAAGGCTACAATTTCTTAATGCAAGGAATTAAACAAAGAAGTGGTGTTGTAGAATATGCAATTTCTTTTGCTACTGCTAAAAACAATAACGATAGTCAATACACGATTCAAACAAATTGGTATGTAAATGCTTACAATAAGTTTAATGATGTATACAACTTTCAAGTATGGGCTACTAAACCAGCAGATACTCAAAAGTTAGTAGCGGATATTTTAGAGAATTTAACCTCTTTTATTCCTGTTACACAAACAGAAGTTCAAAAAATACCTGAAACCTATGCTTCTAAAATCTATAGAGATAAAGGAGATTTAGTTGTAAAATTAAGAAGTACTGAAGAAGGTAAAACTGCTGAAATTTCTATGGTAGAATTGTATTCTGAAACTGCAAATAACGTTAAATACAGAAATAATTCTTTAAGCACTGAAATTCAACAAAGTTTATCAGTAGACATTGCTGATGGTTATGAGTATGATGCACTAGTTAAAGTTGATGGAGAAATAGAAGATGCTTTTTATCATGCAGATGGAAACTGGGGCTTAGACTTTGACAAAAGATATACCAAAATTAACAAATACTTTGTTTGGAACGATTTTGATAGAGTGTACCAAGATGATGAGCATACATTAAACAGAAATATAGAATTAAAAGCAACAAGTGACTATGATTACTTAACTGTTTACAAATCTTTATTACCTGGTACTATTTCTGCAGATTATTCTGCTTACAACTATGTAGCTTTTACAGCTAAAGGTTCTGGATTAATGGAATTAGGTTTGGTTAAATCATCCATTCAAGATTGGAAAGCTCAATATAGAGTCATGGTAGATTTTTCTGAAGAAGAGCAAACGTATTATGTTCCTTTTGATCTTTTTACATCAAGTGCGAGTCAAGATAAATTAGAGGCTAATGATTTAACCACATTACTATTTACTTTTTTACCTGTTGAAGCAAACACAAACGATTTAGATTTGGAAATTTCTGACGTTCGTTTTACAAAAACAGCTGTTGAAGAATTTACGGTTAATAAAATTGAAAAGTTTGAGAACCAGTTTATGGCACACCCAAATCCATCAAAAGGAAATGTAAACTTAGTTTTATTCAGTGAGAATGATGAGGAAGCAACTGTAACTTTATCTGATGTGACTGGTAAAATAATTTACAGTGAAAAAACTACTTTAAATGCTGGTAAAAATGAGCTAGCATTCGATTTTAAAGTAAAGGCGGGTGTAATGCTTTTACAAGTAACTAGTAACGCTACTAATTACGGAACATCTAAAATTATTTTTAGGTAAAAGATAAGTTAGTAGTTTTGAACACTTGTAGGGTTATTAATTTCAATCTATTAATTTTAAAAGAGCTGGTTTTTATCAGCTCTTTTTTTGTTATAAATTTTTGATTACTTTTTTAATAAATTTTATAGAACACCAATTTCATCGATAAACTACTGGATTTCATCGATTTTACGTCAAGAAAAGAGCACGAAACCATAAAAACAGTATATTTGTATATTATTTTAATTGATATACCCCCTATTTCAAATTAAAGCTAACCTCTTTGAACGTATTATCACATGATGAATTATAATAAGAATTTAAAGCTTTTAAGGGTAAAGCTACCTCTTAATAAATTTGCACTATTTACCTTTTTTTTGTTATTTATAACAATCAATAGTAATTCACAATGTGTTAATGCTACAGACTGTGATGGAGATGGAATTGCAAACAGCATAGACTTAGATGATGACAATGATGGTATTTTAGATACAGATGAATTTAACTGTCCACCTTTAGCATCAGGAACAATTACTTCTTTTATAATTGAAAATAAAGCTCAAACTACTTCTAATAAAACAGTCAATTCTTTTTCAAATTCTAGCTCTCCTTTTGCTAGCAACACATCTTATAATTTATCTTATGGAACTAAATTTGGAAAAAGACTAAAAGGTTTTGTTTTTAGTTCTGGAAATACGGTTAAAGTTGATGATGATGCATCAATTGGAAATATTACATTTAGAAGAAACCTATCAGCCCCTGCACCTACCAATCAAATTATTTGGATTGAAAATGATGGCCATACAAACACCACAAACGCTACAAAATTACACACCAATCAAATAACAAATATGGCCGAAACATTTTCTCACGGTTTTTACAATGTGGGTAGTGACAATGTTTTCGACAATAGCTTATCTTCTCAAAACAATAATGATATAGAAAGAGTAGATGTTACTTTTGATAATGGATATTTGGTAAATTCAGCCGATAATCAATATATTACTGTTGGCGAAAGAGGTAAAAATAATTTTATTGATATTGCTGTAATTACAAGTTTAAATAGCAGTGGAACACCAACTTCTTACAGTACAGTTTATAGAGTAACTACTACCTCTATGACCACCATAGAAAAACTACCTTCTACTGTTTTAAGAAAAGAAATTTCTGACACAAATTTTAGACCAAGTACCGCTTTAAATCAAGATGTTGCTATAAGAGCTGTTAAATTATCTGATTTTGGCATTACTAATGGAACAATTATTTATGGATATTCAATTTTACCTCCAGATTATAATACAGCAAACATCTTAGATTGGAATACATACCCAACAAATACAAATTCAACTTTGGGTGGTTTAGATTTAGTACTTTTTAATTACTTTTCTTCAGATTGTGTGGCTAGAGATACAGATGGAGATGGTTTACCAGATAGTAAAGACACAGATTCAGATAATGATGGTTGCCCAGATGCAATTGAAGCAGCTGGTAATTACACAACTGCACAAGTTACAAACACTCTAATTGGCGGAAGTAATGGAGGAAGTTTATTAAACTTTCCTACCCCAGTTAACAACAACGGAATTCCAACAGCTGTTGGAACAACTAGTGGTGGAAATGAAACTATAGGACAAGTAAATGCTGCTTTTGTAACGAATGCTGAACAAATTACCATAAACACAGCACCAATAAGCACAACTGTTAATGAAAATGATAATGCTAGTTTTTCTGTAAATGCATCTTCAATCTCAACAACAACATTTGCAGCTGGCAATCCAGATTATACAATTCCACCTGCAACAAATTCAACAGGTACTTTAACCTATAATTGGTTTAAAAATTCTGCTCCCAACACAAGCTTATCAACCTCAAATACTTTAAATTTAAATACGGTTTCTTTTGCTGATGCTGGAGATTACACTTTGGTAATTACTGCTGTGAATAATTCTTGCCAAGAAGAAAGAACTGTAACTTTAACTGTTAATGACGTTCCTACTGCTACAAATGATACCTTTAACACTAATCAAAACAGCCAAAATAATAGTTTAGATGTTTTAAATAATGATTCCTTTGGGAATGATGGACCAAACACAGGTACTATATCTTTACCAAGTGGAACCACAACAAATGGTGGAACAGTAACTATAGACGATGGTGGAACACCAAATGACCCTACAGATGACAAGGTTCTTTATACACCTTTAGCAGGCTCTACAACAAACGATTCTTTTACATATACAATAACTGATGCTGATGGAGAGACATCTACAGCTACAGTTTCTATTACAGTAAGTCCAGTTGCAGATTGTAATGACAGTCCTACAGCTCCTGCACAAGGATTTAACGTGTTTGTAGAAACAAATATGGATGTAATTACCACAGAAACAAGAGGTAGTGTTGCAGTAGGTGAAAATTTAACTATAAAAGGAGATTACAATGTTGCTACTGATGATTGTGGTGATTTTGATACAAATGGATTAAAAACAGGACTTCTTGTTGGTAACCAAGTAAACTATCCACTAAATACAGTTATCAATACAACTGATGATGAATGTAATTGTGGAGATCCAACAATTGTTAATAATGGCAGTTTTGAAACAGGTGCAGTAACAAATACGTGGATTTTAAAAAATGAAAGTGATATTCCTGGTTGGTATACAACTGCGACCGATAACAAAATAGAAATCTGGAAATCTGGTTTTCAAGGTAAAAATGCTCAGGATGGAAATTATATAGCAGAGATTAATGCAAACCAAAGAGCTTCTTTATATCAAGTTATTTGTGCAGAACCAGGTTCTGTTTTAGAATGGTCTATTTGGCATAGAGGAAGACGTGGAATTGATGTTGCTAACGTAAAAATAGGTGTTTCTTTGAATTCTGCTACAATTGTAGAAACAATGAGTACAGATCAAAACGCTTGGCAGAACTACACAGGTTCTTACACAGTTCCTGCAGGAGAAAAAACTGTATATTTTGTTTTTGAATCTGTTTCAAGTCAGCCTTTTAACAATCTTACTTATGGAAATTTAATTGATAATTTTGAAGTTACCAAAACGTTTCAAGGAACATGTCCTGTTGGGGTTGGTTCGAATAATGGTTTATTAACCGTTGTCAATCCTAATTATTATACAAAAATTGGCAATAGCAATGGTTCTGTTGCATGGTATTTTGATGAATTAAATGCACCTGCTCCAATGAGAGTTACGCCAAATGGAACTTACAATTCATCATCAAGAATTCAAATGAATAACAATTCTCCTACTTACGGAGTAAGTTCTGGAAACAATCCAGTTTTTGAAAGTAATTTATTAGATTTTTCTAGTGCATTTCAAAGTTTAAGAGCGAATTCCACAAATATGGCTTCTAACAGCAATACTGCAGTTTTAGAGGATGACAGTTCAAATTCAATTACGAATACAACGTTAACTAACCAGACAGAAATAATTTTAAATAATGGTGTAAATTATTTAAATGTTACAGGTACAGATTTAAATAGTGTAAATGGTTTTACATTTCAAAACTCACCTTCAGCAACTAAAATTTTAATCATTAATGTTGATGCTCCTGGAACTTTTAGTTGGGATACTTGGCAACAGTTAGGCATAACTCAAGCAGAAAGTGCCTATGTTTTGTATAATTTCTTCAACACAACAGATTTAAATATTGAAGGAAGTGAAACTATTTACGGAACTATTTTTGCTCCTTTTGCTGATGTAAATAAAGTAGTAAACAAAGAAGATATTTATGGTCAAGTAATCGCAAAAGCGTTTATTCATGATGGTGGCGTAATTCACTGTAATAAATTCGCAGCAACAAGTACTTGTCCTACTTTTGCAGGAGTAGCACCTTCACCTGGCTTCGATATTAATGTAAACCCACAATGTTTTGTTGCAAATGATTTTGTATTCACAAATACAACAGATATTGTTGGTGTTCCTCAGCCAGAAGCGCCTATTACTTATCTATGGGATTTTGGTGATGGTACCACAAGTACAGCTATGGATACAACTAAAACCTACGCAACTGAAGGCACCTATACAGTTAGTTTAACTGCAACAAATATTTATGGATCAGAAACTTATTCAGAGCAAATAGTTGTATTGCCAGTTTTAGAACCTATTGTTTCTGTAGTAGATTTACCTTCTGGTCCTGGACAAGTTTACAAACAATTTACAATAGACAATGCAGCTTCATTTACAGATTTTTCATGGACAATTCCTGGATCTGGACCTGGATTATTTCAAAATACAAACCCAATAGTTCAATTATTTACTGCTGCTGGTTTATATTCAGTTTCTGTAACTGCAACAAGCAACGATTGTACGATAACTGTTGAGGTTCCTGTTGTAATTTCTTCCAATGAAGTAACTACTGGAAACTCAGGGGGAATTGAATCTGAATCTTTAGGAGACGCAATCTCTAAAATTTATGTCAACAGAAAAAAGAACTCTGTACCAACAACTTTTATAAAATCTTCGTCTAATATCTTCAACAAAGCTAAGATGAAGTCTACACAACCTTACCAAGGTAAAGGGCAAACAATGTTAGATATGTTCCCAACAGAATTATTTGCTGATAATGTTGCAAACGTAACTTCACCAACTGACATTTTAGATTATACAGTGGCTGATGAAGTTTTATCTGTAGACTTTTCTTTAGATGGAAAAACAAAAGGTGTTGTATTAGGAATTAAAACAACTGATAAAGTTTACAACCACACCAAGGCATCTTGTGATAGGTTGCGTGGAGCAGAAATTTTAAATATTCAAACAGTTCAATTAGAAGGATATAATTTCTTAATGCAAGGTATTAAACAAAGAAATGGAATTGTAGAATATGCTATTTCTTTTGCAACTGCTAAAAATAACAATGATGCTGAATATACTATTCAAACAAATTGGTATGTAAATAATTATACCAAATTTAATGATATGTACAACTTCCAGGTTTGGTCTACAAATCCAAAAGATACTCAAAAAATGGTTGTGGATATTATCAAGAACTTAAATTCTTTTATTCCTGTTAAACAAACAGAAATCCAGAAAGTTCCTGAAACGTATGCCGCTAAAATTTTTAGAGATAAAGCAGATTTAGTAATCTTAATGAGAAGTACTGCTAAAGGGTTAAGCTCAGAACTTACTATGCAAGAGTTGTATTCTGAAACTGCCAATAATGTAAAATATAGATACAATCCTATAAACACTCAATTAGAGCAAACTCTAAGAATAAATATTGCAGATGGTTATGAATACGATGCTTTAGTAAAAGTAAATGGCACTGTGGAAGATGCGTTTTATCATGCAGATGGAAATTGGGGATTAGATTTTGATAAAACCTATACAAAAATTGAAGTATACTTTGTATCCAACAACTTTAATAGAGTTTATAATGATGATGAACATGCCATCAACAGAAATGTAAAAATTAAAGCAACTAGCGATTACGATTATTTAACCGTTTATAAATCTTTATTACCTGGAACTATTTCAGCAGATTACTCTGAGTACAACTATGTAGCTTTTACAGCAAAAGGATCTGGAATGATGGAGTTAGGTTTGATAAAATCATCAATCGAAGACTGGAAAGCACAATATAGAGTTATGGTTGATTTGTCTGAAGAAGAAAAAACGTATTATGTGCCTTTTGATATTTTTACATCGAGTGCTAGCCAAGAAAATTTATCAGCAGAAGATTTAACAACGTTATTGTTTACATTTTTACCTTTTGAAGCAAACACAACTAAATTAGATTTAGAAATTTCTGATGTGCGCTTTACAAAAACAGCTGTTGAAGAATTTACAGTAAATAAAATTGAAAAGTTTGAAAATACTTTTATGGTATATCCAAATCCATCAAAAGGAAATGTAAACTTGTTACTATTCAGTGAAACAGATACAGAAGCAACTGTAACTTTATCTGATATTACAGGTAAAATCATCTACAGCCAAAAAGCGGTTTTAAACGCTGGTAAAAACGAAATAGATTATGACTTTAATGTGAAGGCTGGAGTATTGTTTTTACACGTTTCATCTGCTGAAAAAGATTACGGAACTTCTAAAATAATATTTAGATAAAAAAACTTAAATTTATATTTTTTAAAAGAGGAAAATCATATGGTTTTCCTCTTTTTATTTTTAATTCATAAAACTAAACCCAACACATCCTTCCTCTTCTTAAGATTTTAAGTTATCAAAAATTTATTATTAAAAATCTTTAAAAAATTAATATTTTTACATCAACAAAAAATAAAAATGGCGAAAGACTTAAGTAACTATAGAAAATCTTACGAAAAACAAGAACTTTTAGAGAGTAACTGCCCAGAAAATCCAATGGAATTATTTCAAAAATGGTTTATAAATGCAGATAATTCTGATGCTGTTGAAGAAACTAATGCCATGACAATTGCCACCATTGGTAAAGATGGTTTTCCTAAAAGTAGAGTTGTTTTACTTAAAAAATATACTTGGGAAGGTTTTATTTTTTATACAAACTACAACTCAGAAAAAGGAAAAGCAATTGAAGAGAACAACCATATTTGTATTTCATTTTTTTGGCCAGCTTTAGAGCAACAAATTATTATAAAAGGGGTTGCAGAAAAACAAGCAGAAAACTTATCTGATGGTTATTTTGAGTCAAGGCCAGATGGAAGTAAATTAGGTGCCTGGGCTTCAGAGCAAAGCAAGGTAGTTTCGTCCCGTGAAGAATTAGACGAAAGCTTAAAAAATTATGAGCAAAAATTTGAAGGTAAAGAAATACCTAGACCCGAACATTGGGGAGGTTTTTTAGTAAAACCTGTTTCTATAGAATTTTGGCAAGGAAGACCAAACAGAATGCATGATAGAATAAAATATTCGCTACAAGAAGATTTTTCTTGGAATTTAGAAAGATTAGCACCTTAAATTTTTATATTTACAATTCATTAACCAAATTAAATGAAAACACTATACATAGTTCGTCATGCAAAATCTTCTTGGAAATATTCGGGTATAGAAGATATTGACAGACCTTTAAAAAAACGTGGTATTAAAGACGCGCATTTAATGTCTAAATTTTTATCGAAAGAAATAGCAAGACCTGACGTTTTTATTTCTAGTAGTGCCAATAGAGCTTTGCATACAGGAATAATTTTTTGCGAAAACTTAGAATATCCTTTGGCTAACCTTCAAATTAGCAGGCAGTTATATAGTTTTAGCGATGGCTATTTAGTAAAAACAGTGTGTGCTTTAGATGATGCTTTTAACTCTGCTATTATCTTTAGTCACGATCATGGTATCAATACTTTTGTAAATAAATTTGGAAATACCCCAATTGCACACGTTTCTACATGTGGAATTGTTGGTATTAAATTTCAAGAAAAACATTGGAAAAATATTAAAAAGGGAAAAACTTTTATGGTTGAATTCCCTAAAAATCATAAATAATTGTAGCTTTTTGGAAATAAAAAAATACGGTGCAATCGATATCGGTTCAAACGCAATTAGACTATTAATCGCTAACGTAATTGTTAAAGAAGGGAGAGAACCACAGTTTAAAAAATCTTCTTTGGTGCGTGTGCCAATTCGTTTGGGAGCAGATTCTTTTGTTAATGGTGTTATTTCCGAAGGAAATATTAAAAGAATGTTAGATGCTATGGAAGCATTTAAACTTTTAATGGGAGTTCATAATGTAGAGCGTTACAAAGCCTGTGCAACTTCTGCAATGAGAGAAGCTGAAAATGGTAATGAAGTTGTTGATAAAATTTTTGAAGAAACTGGCGTAAAAATTGATATTATTGGTGGTAAAGAAGAAGCTGCCATTATTTCATCAACAGATTTAAATGAACTTATAAGTGGAGATAATTCTTATTTATATGTTGACGTTGGTGGAGGAAGTACCGAATTTACAATCTTTTCTGGTGGCAAAATAACCATTTCAAAATCTTTTAAAATGGGTACAGTTCGTTTGTTAAACAACAAAAAAGCTGTAAACAAAGAAATTTTTGCCAATGTTGAAAAATGGATTAAGAAAAACACCAAAGACTTAAAAAACTTATCTTTAATTGGTTCTGGAGGCAATATTAACAAACTCTTTAAAATGTCTGGAAGAACTGAAGGAAAACCAATTTCTTATATCTATTTAAATGCTCAATATCTGTTTTTAAAACAAATGAGCTATCAAGAAAGAATCTCTGAATTAAGCTTAAACCCTGATAGAGCCGATGTAATTATTCCTGCTGCAAAAATATACTTATCTGCTATGAAATGGAGTGGCGCAAGAAAAATATATGTTCCTAAAATTGGTCTTTCAGATGGAATCATAAAAAGTTTATTTTACAACAAATTATAATTTTAAAATTTTGCTATCAACTTATAAATGTTTTTAGTACTTTTGGCACAATCGTTATTTACCAAATAAAAGTATTGATTAATGTTTAAGAGTATGAAAAAATTTCTATTAAGTATAGCTATTGTAATGATGGCTACTGTTACTTTCGGTCAAGATTTACCAGAAAATCCTGAACCAGGAAAATGTTATGTTCGCTGCAAAACACCAGATATATACAAAAATGAAACTGTAAATATTGCTGTTTCTCCAGAATATAAAAAGATTGTTACGTTTCCTGCAGAATACAGAACCATTCAAGAAAAAGTTTTAATAAAAGAAAGTGGCCAAGAAGTAAAAATTGTTCCTGCTGTTTGGGGTACACAAGAAGTTACTTATTTTGAAAAAGAAGATGGTACAAGATTAGAGTCTCAAAAAGCGGTTTTTATTCAAGGATTTGAAACAGTTGAAACAAAAGCGGCTTCTGCAAGTTGGGAAATGAGTGAAAAAATGCCAAATTGTGACTCTGATAATCCAGATGATTGTAGATATTGGTGTTACAAGCCATTACCTGCTGAATTTAAAACAATGCCAGTAGAAAAATTACAAAGCGATGCAACTGTTGTAAAAATTCCTATTCCAGGTGTTAGAAAAACATACCAAAGAAAAGTAATGGTAAAACCACCAAGTACAACTTTGGTTAAAACAGAAGCAGAATACCAAACAATAGAAAAAACAGTTTTAGTAAGAGATGCAAGAACTGAAGAAGTTGTAATACCAGCAGTTTATAGATCTGTTACGAAAGAAATTTTAGTTCAAAAAGGAGGCTTAACTTCTTGGAAAGCTGTTGACTGTCAATTAATTGACAATACACCTTTACCAATTAATTGGGATTTTTCTAGTGCTACTTTAAACGAAGGTGCAAAACAAATTATTGATGCTCGTTTATTACCTATTTTAAATGATGGTGTTGCTGTTTTTATTGAATCTCATACAGATATGAGAGGAACTAAAAAAGACAACCAAGAATTGTCTGACAGAAGAGCAAAAGCTGTTACAGATTATTTAATATCTAAAGGAATCAACTTAAGCCAATTATATGCAAAAGGTTTTGGAGAATCTAGATTGCTAAACAAATGTTCTGACGATGTTGTTTGTTCTGAATCTGAACATGCAGTAAATAGAAGAACTACTTTTAGAGTTGTAAATCAAAAATAATATATAGCTTAAAAACTATGTAACGTAAATAAAAAAACGAAGCAGATTTGCTTCGTTTTTTTTTGTTTAATATTTTCCAATTACGGATTGGAAAAAAGGATAATAGTATTCTGTAATTACATACCCTTTTTTTTCTGCTATTTTTTTCCCTCTATGATTCACCATCATTAAAGTAGGAAAAGCTTTTACTTTATATTTACTTTGTAGGTATAAATTTTCGCTCATTTTATCTTCAGAAACTATATCTTTTCTTCTAGGAATATCTACTTCTAGTAATACCAAATCTTTATCTGCTATTGCCTTAAATTTTTCAGTTTGAAATAAATCCCTATCCAAAACTTTACAAGGTCCACACCAATCTGAACCTGTAAAGTAGATTAAAACAGGTTTTTTTTCTTTTTTAGATTTTTTTAAAGCATCTTTATAAGTAGCAACCCAATTCAATTCAATTTTGTTAACAATCTTATTTTCAGCAATCTCTACATCAGTAGAATCGGTATTTTGAGCATATGAGGTTTGATACGCTAAAAAGCTAATCATAAAAAACCCAAATAATTTATTCATAATCTTTAAATTTATTCAAAAGTATCAAAAATAATACCATTCATAAAACATAAACTGTGACTTGCTAAATTTTATTGTATCATAGATCTTTTAGCAATCGCATTTTAAATATTTCTAGCAAAACTAAAAAAGAGAAACCGATTTTTTTAACTTTGATTTTGTTGTATATGACTCATAACCATTTCATCAAACCTATCTTTTTGATTCTCTAAAAAACTTGTTTCTATGGGGATATAAAAAAGATTTTCGATACTTTTTTCTAATCGAACAAAATCTTTTTCTGTGGTTAGTATTATTTTTTTAGCTGATGAAATAGCATCAAATTCTTGTTGTATGTTTTCTATTTCTATGGATGAAAAATTATGGTGATCTGCAAATTGTAAATGTTTATAATTGATTTTTTTATCACTTAAAAAACCTAATAGTGGCTTTGGATTTGCAATTCCTGTAATCAAAACAATTGTATACTCTTTTAAATCATCTATTGGAATCACATCTTTTGATGACAAAATTGCTCCATAAGTAATTGTCGTGAAAAATACTTCTTTTTGATATTTCTCTAATTTTCTCTGAATCGTTTCTTGCTTTTGATGACTTAAATCTTCTGGACATTTTGTAACCACGATAACATTGGCTCTTTTTGCTCCTCCTCTACTTTCCCTTAAATTTCCTGTTGGTAATAAAAAATCATCTGTAAATAAATCATCGAATTTGGTGAGTAAAACGTAAAAACTACCTTTTACTTTTCGATGTTGATACGCATCATCTAACAAAACAAGTTCAGGTGATTTGTCATTTATCAATTTTTGAATACCTTCTACCCTATTTGCATCCACAGCAACATCAATTTTTTTAAACTTTTTAAAATATTGCAAAGGTTCATCACCAACATCTAAAGCTATATGAGTATCATTTAACAACACAAAACCAGTTGTTTCACGTTTGTATCCTCTGCTTAAAACTGCCACTTTAAATTGATCCTGAAGCAATCTTATCAAATATTCAATTTGAGGTGTTTTGCCTGTGCCACCAACACTTAAATTACCAACAACAACTACTGGTATTTTAAAAGAGGTTTGCTTAAAAATACCAACATCAAAAAATAAATTTCTGATAGTTGTTACCACATCATACATAATGGCGAAAGGAAATAATAAGAATCTTACAAATTTCATTGGTGTAAAATACAATAAAAGAATTTTTAATTTATTTCTAAAATTTAAAAATATCATTTTCAAAGATACAAAGGAATTAAAGTTGATGTTTTTTTTAGATTAAATATATTAACTTTGAGTTTCTCTAAATAATTGAAAACGATTAATAAGAAATGACTGTAAAAGCTTCTGAAATACTTATTGAAAATATAAGTAAAGATCTATTTTTAACAAATTGGCATCAACAAGATTCTGATTCGCTTTACAAAGATTTTTTTAATAACTTTAGTTTAAAAATACCCTTTAAGTTTAAAGGTAGTTCTGCAAGTATTGTGCTAAAGTCAAAATTAGTTTTAGAGGAAAATAACAAAGGTGTTTTAATAAAGCTATACAGCAACATTACAAAACCTTTAGCATTTTCTTTAGCTATTGGAGTACTATCTTCCTTAATATCTATAATTTTTTATTTCAATATTATATTCTTAATATTTATCCCAATATTGTTATCTTTCATTTTCTTGGCAACTTTTTATTGGAATACATTAAAAATAAGTGAAAAGTATTTGAATAAAATAAAAGAGAATTATATTTAATTTTATGTCAAAAAGCATCTAAAATATGACCATTCAAAACATCACAAATTATATTGAGGAATTAGCGCCTTTAAATTACGCAGAAGATTTTGACAATGTTGGCTTGCTAATTGGCAATTACCACACAGAAGTTACTGGAGTTTTAGTAACTTTAGACACTTTAGAGCAAACTGTAGATGAAGCTATTGCTAAGAACTGCAATTTAATCGTAAGTTTTCATCCGATTATTTTTGGTGGATTGAAAAAAATCAATGGAAATAATTATGTAGAAAGAGTGGTTTTAAAAGCGATACAAAATAACATCGCTATTTATGCAACACACACAGCTTTAGACAATTCTAAAAACGGCGTTTCTGCAAAAATGTGTGAAGTTTTAGGATTGACGAACACTAAAATATTAATTCCTAAAAAGGGAATTATTAAAAAACTAACAACCTATATTCCTGTTGATGAAGCATCAACATTAAAAGAAAAGTTATTTGAAGCTGGAGCAGGAAACATAGGGAATTACGATTCTTGTTCTTTTGATGTAAAAGGCGAAAGTTCTTTTCGAGGAAATAAAGACGCTAACCCAACTTATGGAAAGAAAAACGAACTTACAAAAAGAGAAGAAACTAAAATTTCTGTAGTTTTTGAGAGTAAAAATGAAAATGCTATTTTAAAAGCTTTAAAAGAGAATCACCAATATGAAGAAGTTGCCTACGAAATTGTAACCACAGAAAATGTATATCAAAATATTGGTATGGGAATGATTGGTGAGTTCGAAACTGAAATGGACGAAAAAGATTTTTTATTATTTCTTAAAAAAACAATGAAAACAGATTGTGTTCGGCATTCTGCACTCATCAACAAAAAGATAAAAAAAGTGGCAGTGTTGGGTGGATCTGGAAGTTTTGCCATTTCTAACGCAAAAAAAGCTGGAGCAGATGCTTATATTTCTGCAGATTTTAAATATCATGAGTTTTTTAAAGCCGAAAACAGCATACTTTTGGCAGATATTGGCCATTATGAGAGCGAACAGTTTACAAAAAACCTTTTGGTTGATTATCTTACGAAAAAATTTAGTAATTTTGCAGTCATTTTATCAGAAAAAAGTACAAATCCTATATATTATATATAAACATGGCAAAGAAGAAAGAAATTTCGGTTGAAGCAAAATTAAGAGCATTGTATGATTTACAATTAATAGACTCTAGAATTGACGAAATTAGAAACGTTAGAGGTGAATTACCTTTAGAGGTTGAAGATTTAGAGGATGAAGTTGCTGGATTAAATACAAGAATTACTAACTTAAATAAAGATGTTACTAGTTTAGAAACAGATATTAATAACAAAAAGTTAGCAATAGATGAATCTAATTCGTTAATGAAAAAATACGATGAGCAGCAACAAAAAGTTAGAAATAACAGAGAATTTGATTCTTTATCGAAAGAAATTGAATACCAAGATTTGGAAATTCAATTAGCTGAAAAAAGAATTAACGAGTACAAAGCTAAAATTGCTCAAAAAAATGAAGTAATTAACGCTACTAAAGAAAAATTAGCAAAGCAAGAAGCTCATTTAGGTCATAAAAAAGCTGAATTAGATGCTATTTTGAAAGAAACTGAAAAAGAAGAAGCACTTTTGATCAAAAAATCGAAAGAATTTGGTGAGTCTTTAGATGAGCATTTATATACTGCTTATAACAGAATTAGAACCAAAGTAAAAAATGGTTTAGCTGTTGTTGCCATAGAACGTGGTGCTTCTGGAGGTTCTTATTTTACAATTCCACCTCAGGTACAATTAGAAATTGCTAACAGAAAAAAAATTACTATAGACGAACATAGTGGACGTATTTTAGTGGATGCTGCTTTAGCTGAAGAAGAAAAAGAGAAAATGGATAAAATGTTTTCTTAATTTAAAAGAAATAAAATAGCAAAAAAACTCGAAGTGAAAGCTTCGAGTTTTTTTGTGGTGTTTTGTTTTGGTTCGTTTTTTACTTTTTTAGACTCAAATTTATCAAGCACAGTCTTAGCATACACAGTTTGTCTTGCTGAAAGCATCTCACACAAAAATGGTTTTTTAGGCTTTTGATTACTCAGGCTTTATCAGTTTTGTGTGGGATTTCTACGAAATGACAAAGTGAGTGGAAAACGCATAAAAATTAACTTGATTCCTAACTCAAACTTTTAACCAAAAAAAACTCAAAACTATGTTTTGAGTTTTCTTAAATTAAATATTAATATTAATTATCTAAATTTTTAAGATAATTTAGTTTTTGTTCCCATAAAGCAACCTCTTCTTTAAATTTAGTAACCTGATTTTTTACATTCATTACCAAAGGATTATCTGGTTTTGCATTTGAAAAGAATCCTAAGTTATTTTCTAATTGCTGAATTTCTTTAGTAGCTTCATCCATCTTTTTTCTGATAAAAAATTGCTCAGACTCTAACTTTCTATTGTCATTATCTGCTGCATAACCATCTACAACTGTTGTAAACTTTAGCATAGAAATTTCATCCTTGTCTAAAGATAAACTTTCTAACATGGCATCTATTTGCTTGTTAAATTTCCCTTCAAGATGACGCATATTTCTTGGCAAAGCACCAAGTGCTCTCCAATCTTCTATAGCACTTAAAACTGCTTCTTTAGTAGATAATTTGGTTTCTTTTAAGTTTTCTAAAAAGTCTTTTTTAGCAGAAACGTTTGCCTGTTCTTCTTTGCTTACATTATTTTTTTGTTGATGTAATCTATCAAAATAATAATTACAAGCTGCTTTAAAACGTTTCCATATATCATCAGAGAATTTACGAGGTACATGTCCAATTTCTTTCCAATCTGCTTGTATTTTCTTTAATGTATTGGTAGCATTGTCCCAATCTTCACTTTCCTTTAAAGACTCAGCAGTTTCAATTAATGCAATTTTCTTTTTTAAATTTTCTTGCTGCCAATTCTTTTCCTCTTTGTAAAAAACATTTTTGGCACTATTAAATTTCTTTGTGGCTTTTTTAAATTTTTGCCAAACTTCTTCGCTTTTAGAATAAGGCAATTTACCAGCATTAAAATATTGTTTTCTTAATGCCTCAATATCATTGATGCTTTTTTGCCAATCGCTATGATTTTTGTTTTTAGAAGTATCATAAGCATTAATAGCTGCAATAACTTCTAATTTTTTCTCGGTAATTTGTTGATATTTAGAACGCATCTCTTTAAAATAATCATGCCTTTTATCATGAATTATTTTTGTTGCTTCACTGAATTTATGCCAAATTTCTTCGCGCATTTCACTGGCAACTGGCCCAATATCCTCTTTCCAAATTTTATGTAATTCTTGCAATTCTTTGGAAGCAAAATTTACATCACTTTCATTTGCTAAAGCTTTCGCTTTTTCTATGATTTGTAATTTTTGCTCTAAATTATTTTTAAACTCTATATCTCTAAAATCGTTACTTAAATTTAACAAATCGTAAAAACGCTCTACATGATGATGGTAAATTTTCCAAGTATCATTATAATAGGATTTTGGCACAGGACCAATCGATCTCCAAGAATCTTGAATATCTTTAAATTTATGATACATAGTTGTGGCATCTGCCTCTTCTATAAGCTCCTTTAAATCTTCAATAACCTTTACTCTTTTTTCTAAATTAGAGTTTAGTTGTTTGTCAATTTCAACGTAATACGCATCTCTTTTCTTTTTATAATCAGCTAATAAAGAGTTGTACTCTTCTTTAACAGGTAACGTAAACTGAAAATCGATAACGTTTCCACCTTCTGCCAAAAAAGCTTTTTTCTTTTCTGAAACAAAAGCTCCAAACTTTTTATTAAAAGCACTTTTAACCTCTTCTACTTGCGTTTTTATTTTTTGAACAGGATTATCGCTCATAATTTTTTTAAGACTAGCTACTAATTCCTCAAGTGTAAATTTAGAGTAATCTTGCTTCGCAACTTCTTCATCAGCATCATTCTTTCCATCTTGCTTATTTTCTGAATTTTCTGCTACAGATTTTTCAATTTCATCTACAGCCTCTTTATTTTTATCAATAATTTCAGCTTTTGCAACTTCTTTTAATTCAGTAGTTTCTTGAACAACTTCAACATTTTTTACAGTTTCTTTCTCTGTAGACTGTTCAGCAATTTCTTGTTTGTTACTTTCTACGTTATTTTCTGTTTCAGCAGATGTTAACTCGTTTTTGTCTAAATTTTGATTAGCATTATCTAACATATATACAATGTTTAAAGGTCTTAATATAATACTATAATTATATTGTTTGTAAAAATACAGACAACTTATGTGAACCACAAGTTATCATTATAAGTAAAATTTATAATTTGTTATTATTGATTCCAAATTCTCCACGATTCTTCTGCTTGCAGCTCTAACATTTGCAATCCGTTTTTAGTAATTGCTCCTTTTTCTTTTCCTTTTGATAAAAAAGTAGAGATTGCTGGATTGTAAATTAAATCGTATAAAATGTGGTTTTTTGTGATAAATTGATAAGGTATGTTTGGACATTTATCAACATCAGGAAACGTTCCTAAAGGTGTAGAATTGATTATAATTGTATGTTTCTCTATAACTTCTTGCGTTAAACTATCGTAAGAAATTTCTTTTTTCCCTTCAGGATTTCTAGAAACAAACTTATAGGTAATACCATTTCTTTTTAATGCGAACGCAATTGCTTTGGATGCGCCTCCTGTTCCTAAAATCAAAGCTTTTTTATGGTGTTTTTTTAACAACGGAAGTAAAGAGTTTTCAAAACCAACAACATCCGAATTATAGCCTTTTAAATTCCCTCTTTTTGTGAATTTTATAGTATTTACAGCACCAATTTTTTTAGCAGTTTTATCGACCTTACTTAAAAAAGGAATAATTTCTTCTTTATAAGGAATGGTTACATTGATCCCTTTTAGATGCTCATTTTCATCGATAATTTTAGGAAAATCTTCTATATTTTGCAAATCGAAATTTACATATTTACTTTTTTTAAGTTTTAATTTTTCAAACTTATCCGTAAAATATCCTCTTGAAAATGAATAGGAAATATTTTTTCCTAACAAACCAAACAATTTATTTTTTTCTTCTCCTGTCATAATAATCAATTGCTAATATTAATCCTATTCCCAAAAATATAAAGAATATGGCTAAACCTGTTTCTAAATTTAATGTTTCTGGAATAAAACGTTCGTAATTTTCAACTATTTTATTTCCTTTTGTATCTAAAGAAACAACTCCATTGTCAGTTACATAAATCGTTTTTTTCCAAGGCCAAACAATGCCTAAAGAACCTGTAATAAAACCAATAATAACTGCATTTACTATTTTATTATAATGTTTTAACACATAGCCTAAAAGATGCGAAATAGAAACCAAACCAAATGCAGAACCTCCAGTAAAAACAGCTATTATTTTTAGGTATCTTATTTTTATTGGGTCTGATAAAACATCAAAATTACCTGTAAGCAAATTAGTCATTATGTATAATAAAGCGTTTACAGAATCTACCAAAAGCAATACATAATTGCCCAACAATATTAAAATAAAAGAACCTGAAAGCCCAGGCAATGTCATGCCAGAAACACCAATAATTCCACAAATAAAAACAAACCAAAGATTGTCATTTTCTACTGCTGGTGTTAAAAAACTAATGCCTACACCAATACTTGCTCCTATAATTAAAGAGATAAAATTCCTTTTTGTCCAACCTCCAAAATCTTTACCAATGTAATAAATTGAGCCAATGATCATCCCAAAAAACCAACTCCAAACATAGAGTTCGTAGTTTTTTAAAAAATAATCTAGTAATAAGGAAACACTAAAATAACTGAACAAACTACCTCCCATTACAAGGAAAATAAATTGCGCATTTGTATAGTGATAAAATTTTTTGAACTCGCCAGCCCATAATAACTTCAGGGCTTTTAGATTCACTTTTTGAAAAGAATAAATCAACTCTTCATAAAAACCTAAAACAAAAGAAACTGTTCCTCCAGAAACACCAGGAACTTTATTGGCAGCACCCATGGCTAACCCTTTAAAGAACAACGTTACTTTTTGCGGAAAAGTTCTTTCTTGTAGCATTTACTGCTTTTTAACGGCTAATTTTTCCATCAATAAAATAAGCACAAAACCAACAACCGCTAAAATAAGCGCAGGAATTAATTGAGAATCCAGTCCTAAATTTACCTCTGTATACTGAAAAGGAGAAATACTTTTTTCTAAAGCTACTTTGTAAGTTTCAAAATTATCAATTTGCTTTTGATATACTGACAAACTACCTACATTGCTTACCTCGTTAAATGGTACAACAGCACTCGAAGATTTATCAAAAACAGACTGCGTTAGTTTCCAAGGCCAAATTTTATTTAAAGAACCGATGATAAAACCTGTTAAAACTGCTAAGGTGTAATTTTTATAATTGGCAAATAACCATTTTAAAATTTTAGAAAACGCTAATAAACCAACCACTGCACCTGTCATAAAAATTAAGATTGTTTTAAAATCTCTATTGGTAACAGCATCTAAAATTGGCTTATAAGCTCCTAATAAAACTAAAATAAAAGAACCTGAAATTCCTGGTAAAATCATGGCACAAATTGCAATAGCACCCGCAAACAAAATATAAAGTGAAGATGAACTTTCCGAAACTAACGGATTTAAAGTAGTTATGTAAAAGGCTAAAAAAGCACCTAAGATTAAGATGATTATCGAGATTAAATTCCATTTTGTAATTTGCTTTGCGATATAAATAATACTCGCCAATACCAAACCAAAAAAGAAAGACCACAACAAAACAGGCTGATTTTCTAATAAATATTTAATAGCTTTTGCTAAAGAAACAATACTGATAAAAATACCGATAAATAAGGCTAATAAAAAATTACCATTCAACTGTTTCCAGGCTGCTTTAAAACCGTCATTCTTTAACGTTTTAAACAACCCCACATTTACATTGCTAATAGAACCTAATAATTCCTCGTAAATACCAGATATAAAAGCAATTGTACCTCCAGAAACCCCAGGAACTACGTCTGCAGCACCCATTGCCATTCCTTTTAAGCCAATTACCACATAATCTTTAATTTTTCTACTCATTATCAATTTTTTAAAAAACGAAGATAAAAGAAAATAAAGAAATCATACCAAGATTTTTTTTCAATATTCTTATCTTTGAGATTAACTATATTATAAAAATGAAAAAACAACTAATCTTATTGACTCTTTTTGCAACTATTTTTTTTGCTTGTAAAAATGATGTAAAAAAAACCGCTGATAAAGAAACGACTCCAGTTGAAGAACAAATAGCAGTTTCTGAAACTAAAATAACACCCATAAGTCATGCAACTACAGTAATTGAGTTCGATGATACTATAATGTATTTAGATCCTACAGGTGGTTTAGAAGCTTTTGCAGATTTTGAAAATGCCCATTATGTTTTAATAACCGACATTCATGGAGATCATATGAACAAAGAAACTTTAGCAAGTTTAGATTTAGAAACTACAACTATTATTGCTCCAGAAGCTGTTGCTAAACAATTAAGTGATTTAAAAGTTAAAGAAATAATTGTCATCAATAATGGTGAAGAAAAAAGTTTCGATAACTTTAAGGTTGAAGCAATACCTATGTATAATTTAAGAGAAGAAGCTTTAAAATTTCATCCTAAAGGAAGAGGAAATGGTTATGTTTTAACGATTGATACCGAACGAATTTACTTTTCTGGCGATACAGAAGATATTCCTGAAATGCGCAATTTAAAAAATATCGACAAAGCTTTTGTGTGTATGAATTTACCCTACACAATGACTGTAGAAAGTGCTGCTGATGGTGTTTTAGCGTTTCAACCAAAAAAAGTATATCCTTATCATTATAGAGGAACAGAAGGTTTAAGTGATGTGGAAAAGTTCAAAACAATTGTAAATGAAAAAAATACTGATATTGAAGTAATTCAGTGGAATTGGTACCCAAATAGAAAATAATTATTAACTAAAAATAGAAATTAAACATGAAAAATTTAAAAATAGGAATCTTAATTTGCTGTGTAGCATTATTCTCTTGTACAGAAAATGTAGAAAAAACAGCAGTTGCTAATTTATCTCCAAAAAGCGGAAGTAATGTTACTGGAAACTTAACTTTTACAGAAAGTAATGGAAAGGTAATGATGAAAGCAACCATTAAAGGGTTAACACCTGGAGGAACACATGCCATTCATATTCACGAAAATGGAGATTGTTCTTCTGATGATGGAACCTCTGCTGGAGGACACTGGAACCCAACAAGCCATGATCATGGAAAATGGAAAGAAGGAGATTTCCATAGTGGAGATATTGGAAACTTAGAAGCAGATGAAAATGGTGTTGCAACTATTGAAAAAGAAAGCGATTTCTGGGCAATAAATGGCGATGATGAAACTAAAAACATTGTTGGTAAAGGAATTATAGTACATGCAGGAGTAGATGATTTTACATCTCAACCTTCTGGAGCAGCTGGAGCAAGAGTTGCTTGTGGAGTGATTGAAGTACAATAATTTTACAAAATATTTAATCTATAGAAAGCCACTAATTTTTTAGTGGCTTTTTTTTGGGTTTTAAGTTAATTGAAATTCAATAGGTTAAACTTTTATATTACTGAAAAAAATAAATTATATTTACGGAACAATAGTAATATAAAAAAATTATCAAGTCACGTTTGTTTTATGGGATGTATATACTAAAATTTGTTATAATAAGGATTTGGCAATAATTTAACACCCCCTATTTAAAGATAATAAATTTTGATTTTTTATTAAGATATTAAAATGTATTTTTGCAAATAATTATAAATTATATCAAAAAAGTGTTTGGATTTCCAAAAGTAGAACATAAAAAGTATAATAAAAATTTTCTTAAAACTGTAGTTTTTCAATTACAATTTGAAAAATGTCTAAATTTAGAATCTAAAGAATCTGAAATAGGTCAAATTTTCAAAACTAATTTTCCAAGACTAACTGGTGGAAAAGGAAAAGGATTTGAGATTATTCTCAATAATGAAAATGCAAATTTTCAGCAAGTAAACAATGGTCATAATATAAATATGAAATCCGAAAATGGACAACGTATTATAGATATTAATGAAACTGGATTAAGTTTTACAATTGGAGGAAGCTCTTATATTTCCTTTGAAAATTTAATACAAGACATAAATAATATTATAACTTTTTTAGATTTATGCAAAATAAATTCTATTAAGAGATTAGCTATAAGAAAGATTAATATCGTTGAGTTTAAAAATAATGAAAATCCTTCAGATATTTTAAACTTCTTAATTAACCCAAATTTAGTCGGACATATTCAAGATTTTCCTAATAGAAATTTAATCAACCATAGTATACAGTCTTTAAATTATAAAGAAGATGATAAATATCTTAATATTAAATATGGGTTAAATATCCCACCACAACTTAATTCCGAATTGGGACAATTAATAATAGACATTGATTTATACAGACAAGAATTAATTGAAAGAAAAAATATTATATCTGAATCAAAATTAATGAATTCAGAAATTTTTAATATCTTTAACTGGTTAATTAATGACAATACAAAACAACTTTTAAATGGCTAAAATTGAAATTATAGACAATGAAAGAACTTTAGAGGAAATACGCGATTTTTCTGGATATGTTTTTGAACAATCTAAATTAAATCCTACTATAGCTTTTAAAAACAATGTATTTCTAACATCTTTATTAGTTGGTGCTAGTTTAGTATCAACAAATGAGGCTTCTGCTACTGAATCATTTAAATTTGAAAATTCAAATAAGAATGAAATAACAACAACCTGTGAATATAACGAAACCATCAATCAAGGTTTAGTTAAATACATCCACAACATTAATGTTATTTCTAAAAGAAAAATTTCAAAAAACTCTTTACTTAAAAGCATTCTTTCATTTAAATCTTTAACTGAAAGTTGGGATGGTTATGGAGCAGTTCCCTTAGAAATAGAAAGCGCAACAAATTCAATTCAACTTTTAGATTTGATTGGAGAAAATATTTTTTGTACTATAAGTGACTTTCATCCAAACCCAAATGGTACAATTACTTTTGAATGGGAAAATTCAGAAAATGAAATGGTCTCATTAGAAATAGGCAATAATTCATTTTCTTATTTTGTTGAAATGGCTTCAACAAATGTTATGTTTTTCAACAATAAATTAATTAATGCTAAAGAGGCTAAAAAACTTTCTGAGTTTATTCAAGCTATTTAATGCTAAGAATAAAAATCAAAAAATATCTCTTCCAAATAAAATTAACGGAACTGAGTTAATAATTCGTGCTGTTTATTCACCTATAAACCTGCACAAAAACGGAAAAAAATTAAATAACAGTTTTTACAAACCTAGAGCTGGAGAAGATGAAATATCAGTAAACAGATTAGATTTTACAACACCTATTTTCTTGAAAAAACTTGCAAAATTTTTTGAGAACACAAGTGAAAGACGAAGTTATTTTGGTTTTTCACTATTAAAAGCTTCAGAAATAGAAGATAGTGAACTAAGAACTGTTTATAGTCCACTTACAAAACCTGTAAAAAATCCTTATCACGCAGATATAAAAATTGATTATACTGTTGAAAAAGGTGTTCAGCTTCCTGCTGAAATAAGCCATAAGATAAAAAACATCACAATAAAATCAAGGTTCTATTCTGACCCTGATCCTGAATCTAACGAATGGAATGGGAGTGAATTAATTTAAAAACTTTTGCCTATATCCGAAACATAAGTTAAAAATTCTTATAACTCAAATTCAGGTTTTTTCAAAAATAATAGAATTGAAAAACTGAATCCAATTTTCGAAATATACTATTGAACTTCATGTTAAAAAATTAATGTGGCTTTACACGAAACTGATTTATAAAATAAATTATAACTAAATTTTTGATTTATAAAGAGCAATCTACGAATACTCAAATGTTCCGAATTCACTTTTGATAGTCAATTTCTTAGTTTGGTTCTGATTTTCATCAGAATTAAAAACTTCAACTTTTCCCACAATTTTAGCATCCACATTAAAAGATTTAGAGATTGCAATAATATCTTCTGCAATTTCTGGAGAAACGTAGATTTCCATTCTATGACCACAGTTAAAAACTTGATACATTTCTTTCCAATCTGTTTTAGATTGTTCTTGTATCAATTTAAATAATGGTGGAATTGGAAACATATTATCTTTTACAATATGTAAATTATCCACAAAATGTAAAATTTTTGTTTGTGCGCCTCCAGAACAATGAATCATTCCATGAACTTTATCTGAATTGAATTTTGATAAAATTTCTTTGATAATTGGTGCATAGGTTCTTGTTGGCGACAAAACTAGTTTACCTGCATCAATTGGCGAGTTTGCAACCTCATCTGTAAGTTTTACTTGACCTGAATACACTAATTCTTCTGGAACAGCAGCATCAAAACTTTCTGGATATTTATCTGCTAAATATTTATGAAAAACATCGTGTCTTGCAGATGTTAATCCATTAGAACCCATTCCTCCATTATATTCGGTTTCGTAACTTGCTTGTCCAAAAGATTCTAAACCCACAATTACATCTCCAGCTTTTATATTTGCGTTGTCAATAACTTTAGAACGTTTCATTCTTGCAGTTACAGTAGAATCTACAATAATGGTTCTTACCAAATCTCCAACATCTGCAGTTTCGCCTCCAGTTGAATGAATCGTAACTCCAAAACCTTTTAAGTCTTCAATCAGTTCTTCTGTTCCGTTGATGATGGCTGATAAAACTTCGCCAGGAATTTTACTTTTATTTCTACCAATGGTCGATGATAACATGATATTACTAGTTGCACCAACACACAATAAATCATCGATATTCATGATTAAAGCATCTTGTGCAATGCCTTTCCACACAGAAATATCGCCAGTTTCTTTCCAATACATATATGCCAAAGAAGATTTTGTTCCTGCTCCATCTGCATGCATTATTAAACAATAATCATCATCATTGGTTAAATAATCTGGTACAATTTTACAGAATGCTTTTGGGAATAATCCTTTGTCGATATTCTTAATGGCATTGTGTACATCTTCTTTAGATGCTGATACTCCTCTTTGTGCGTAACGTTTTGAAACTTCTTGACTCATATTGCTGTGTTGTTTGGCAAATTTAGGCTTTTGATTAAAAAAACAGTAGAAAATAAAGTGAAATTATTTTTAAGAAATTTATCCTTAAATAACATCTATTGAATTTTGGTAATAATTAATGTTTTTTTTAAAAAATTATTGACCACATAGTAACATAGAAAACATAGCCTAAATTGTGGTAAAAACCTCACCGATTTTTATGGTGAAACAAGTTCAACACAAAAAATCTGTGAGGTTTAAAATATTTATTAATTTATTTTATTGACTCCCTTTTCTAAACATTTCAATATTCGTTCAAGATTGAATGAGTTTTAATTGACCACATAGGGACATAGATGATATAGCCTAAATTGTGATTAAACTGGCTAGATTTTTATTTGTATAATCAGTTTGATGAAATAAAAACCTCACAGGTTTTGAAAACCTGTGAGGTTTAGAAAAATCGATTCGCTTATTTTTATAACTGTTCTTTTGAGTTTGCGATATGCGTTAAGGATTGAAACGACATCCTTTTTATGCTGAACTAGATTCAGTATCTGTTAAAAGTAATAAAATTAGTTCTTAAAAATATACAGATGCTGAAATAAATTCAGCATAAAAAGATATAGTGGAAAGCCTGTTAAAACGCCCACATAAAAGTTATAATTTATCTGGTAAATAACAATTCTCTGTATTTTGTTAATGGCCATAAATTATCATCTACCATAGTTTCTAGTTTATCACAGTGATAACGAATTTCCTCAAAAAATGGTTTTACTTTTTTGCTATACGCTTCTGCAGATTTTAAACCTTCTAACTTATTTGCTTTTCTGCGTTCGTCAATCATTTTTAAGGTTAGTGAATTAATCTCGGTAATATGATTGGAAATTATCATGATTAACTCGATTTGCTCTTTTGCGATGGTTTTATAATCTGCACCAAAAACTTCTTTTAGATTTTTGGTGTTTTCTAACAATGTATTTTGATAATTGATGGCTGTTGGCACAATATGGTTTCTTGCAATATCGCCCAAAACCCTACTTTCAATTTGCAAACGCTTTGTATATTCCTCTAAATCAATTTCGTATCGCGCTTCTAACTCAATTCTATTCATCACTTCCATTTCTTCAAAAAGATGAATTGTATTTTTAGCAACCTTAATTTGTAACGCTTCTGGAGTAGTTTTGTTATTGCTTAAACCTCGTTTCTTCGCTTCTTTTTCCCAAGCTTCTCCATAACCATCGCCTTCGAAACGTATTTTTTTAGAGTCCTTAATGTATTCTCTTAAAATATTGAAAATTGCTTCGTCTTTTTTAAGGTTTTTAGTATCGATTAAAGCATCTACTTCAATTTTAAATTCTTTTAATTGTTTGGCAACAATAGTGTTTAAAACCGTCATTGGAATGGCGCAATTTGCTTTTGAACCAACTGCTCTAAACTCGAACTTATTTCCAGTAAACGCAAATGCAGAAGTTCTATTTCTGTCTGTATTATCTAATAAAATTTCAGGAATTTTACCAATAATGTTTAGTTTTAAATCGGTTTTTTCTTCTGGTGATAATTTTCCTTTGGTTACGTTTTCTAATTCATCTAAAACTGCTGATAATTGTGTGCCAATAAACACAGAAATAATAGCTGGTGGTGCTTCATTTGCTCCTAATCTATAATCGTTACTTGCAGAGGCAATGGAAGCTCTTAACAATTCTTCATTTTCGTAAACAGCTTTTATGGTGTTTACAAAAAAGGTTAAGAACTGTAAATTTTTCATGGGTGTTTTTCCTGGACTTAATAAATTGATACCATCTGCTGTAGATAAAGACCAATTGTTATGTTTTCCTGACCCATTGATTGCTGTAAATGGTTTTTCATGAAAAAGCACTTTAAAATGATGACGTGCAGAAACCTTGTGCATCACATCCATTAACAACGCATTATGATCTACAGCTAAATTTGCTTCTTCAAAAATTGGGGCTAATTCAAACTGATTGGGTGCAACTTCATTATGCCTTGTTTTTAAAGGAATGCCTAACAACATACATTCTTGCTCTAAATCTTGCATAAAACTCATAGCTCTTGCAGGAATACTACCAAAGTAATGATCATCTAATTGCTGCCCTTTTGCAGGTGTGTGCCCCAATAAGGTTCTACCAGTCATTAAAATATCAGGTCTTGAAGTAGCCAAAGCATCATCAATTAAAAAATATTCTTGCTCCCAACCTAAAGTTGCGTTTACTTTACTAGCATTTTTATCAAAATATTTACAAACAGCGGTTGCATGAGTATCGATTGCTTGCAAAGCTCTTAACAAAGGTGTTTTATTATCTAAAGCCTCACCTGTATACGCCACAAAAATGGTTGGAATACACAAAGTTGTTTCATACACAAAAGCTGGTGATGTAGGATCCCAAGCTGTGTAACCTCTAGCTTCGAACGTATTTCTGATTCCTCCATTTGGAAAACTAGAAGCATCTGGTTCTTGTTGCACTAATTGCTCTCCATCAAATTTCTCCATGGCTAAACTACCATTGATTGATTCAAAAAAAGCATCGTGTTTTTCTGCTGTTGCTCCAGTTAATGGCTGAAACCAATGTGTATAATGAGTTGCGCCTTTAGAAATAGCCCAATCTTTCATACTTACTGCAACTTGATCTGCTATTTTACGATCTATTTTAGTTCCTTTATCAATAGCATTCATAACACTTGTGTATGCAGCTCTTGTTAAGTATTGTTGCATAGCGTATTTGTTAAATACATTTTGCCCAAATAAAACAGATCTTTTTTCTGTTTCTATAATTTTTATAGGTTTTCTATTTAAGGTTTCTTGTAATGCCGAAAATCTAATTGTTGACATAATATGATTATTAAAGGATAAAATTAAACTTATTACAAATATACCCCATAAAAATTAGGGATAAAATTATTTTTAAACGATTATTAAAAATACACCCCTCTTTTTTTTGATATGTAAGTAAAATATTTCATTTTTGCAGTATTAAAATTACAAAATCATCATTTACTATGGCAAAAATTAAATTAGAATACATTTGGTTAGATGGATATTTTCCAACCCAAAACATGAGAAGTAAAACAAAAGTTGAAGAGCACAAAAACTTTAAAGGAACTGTTGAAGAACTTGGAATGTGGTCTTTTGATGGTTCATCTACAAAACAAGCCTCTGGAGGTTCTTCTGACTGTTTATTAAAACCAGTTGCTGTGTATCCAGATCCTACAAGAATAAATGGTTACTTAGTAATGACTGAAGTTTTAAATGCTGATGGTACTCCACACATTTCTAACGGAAGAGCTACAATAGATGATGATGATAATGATTTCTGGTTCGGATTTGAACAAGAATATTTTATTATGGATTCAAAAACTCAATTGCCTTTAGGTTTCCCTATTGGTGGGTATCCTGCTCCACAAGGAATGTATTATTGTTCTGTAGGTGGTAAAAATACACATGGAAGACTTTTAGTTGAAAAGCATGCAGATTTATGTATTGATGCTGGTTTAAACTTTGAAGGAATTAATCAAGAAGTTGCTTCTGGACAATGGGAATTCCAATTGTTTGCAAAAGGCGCTAAGAAAGCCGGTGATGAAATTTGGATTGCTCGTTATTTATTAGACAGGTTAACAGAACAATATGGTTATTATATTGAATATCACCCTAAACCATTAGGAAAAGATATGGACTGGAATGGTTCTGGAATGCACGCAAACTTCTCTAACGAAGTTTTAAGAACATGTGGAGATAAAGAAACGTACGCTAAAATTTGTGAAGCTTTTAGACCTGTTGTAAAAGAACATATTGCTGTGTATGGTGAGTTTAACGACCAACGTTTAACTGGTGATCATGAAACTGCATCGATTCACGATTTCTCTTGGGGAGTTTCAGATAGAGGAGCTTCAATTAGAATTCCTATTATTACTGTAGAGAAAGGTTGGAAAGGTTGGTTAGAAGATAGAAGACCAGCATCTAATGGAGATCCTTACAAGATTGCAGGTAGAATTATAAAAACTGTAAAATCGGCTAATATTAGCTAAGTTTTACAACTTATATAAAAAATTGAAAAACTCCGAAGTTTATATTTCGGAGTTTTTTAGTTCAAAGAAGTAACAAAATAACATCGAACCGAAAATAGTTGTTATTGCAAGCCAACAACAACTATTCTAATGGACTGAATTTTAATTATCTAAAAAAATATTCATAATTGTAATACAATGAGCGTTAAAAAATTAATTTTATTAATCATTAATAGTTTAGTAATTTTAGTTGTAATTGCACTTTCCCTTATTTTTTATTTTGAATTTTCAAAGGTTTTAGACGAACGTATTTTGTATCATTTAACCTCCATAAAAACACTTAAAAAAATTCAAATAGAAAATCTTGTTCAAAAAGAATGGAAAACTTTTAATGAAACTGAAGAAGTTTTTGTTGATAATAGTAAAATTAACTTGCCAAACAACAAGTATTTAAAAGCAGGGATTTATGATCTAACACACCTACACCCTACAAAAGAAACATCTATTGGCTTAATTAAAATTAAGGATAATAAACGATTATTAAAGGTAGTTCCATATAATAAGTTAGAAGAAATCTTATTAGAACGAACTGGAATGGGAGAAAGTGGAGAATCCTATATTGTTGGAAGCGATTATAGATTGCGCTCTCAATCTCGTTTTTTTCCAGAAAAAGTACCTTATTTAATCGAAGCAAAAACCATTGGGGTTTTAGATGGAATTACCGATAAAAATGGAGAAGGCATTTTTTTTGACTACAGAAAAATTGATGTGTATAGTGCTTATAGTTCTTTGAAAATAGACAATTTACATTGGGTTTTACTATCAGAAATTGATGTGGATGAAGTTACGATTCCCTTAAAAGAAATGCGCTTAAAACTACTTTTCTTTACACTAATCATCTTAACATTATCTGTAATTATCTCTTTATTTTTAACGCGAATCATTACAAACCCAATAAAAAAGATACAAAAAAGCCTTCTTGTAATGGCTAAAGGGAATTATAATGAAAAGTTAGTTCTAGAGAAAAGTCCTACTGAAATAGCAGCAATGTTTAAAGCTTTAGAAAATTTAAGAATAGCCATTGTTGGGGCTGTAGATTTTTCGGTTGATATAGGAAAAATGAACCTTTCGTCTACCTACAAACCGAAAAGTAATCATGATTTACTAGGTAGAAGTTTGATAAAAATGCGAGATAAATTAGAGAAATTTAGAATTGCAGAAAACAAGATAAACATTACCAATAAACGTTTGCTTGTAAAACATTTAGAAGATGAAAGAAGAAGATTAGCAAGAGAATTGCATGATGGAATTGGCCCTTTATTAACCACCATAAAATTGTACGTTCAAAACCGAGTTGAAGCAAACGAACACAAAGAAAGCTTAAAAGACATGATTGATTCGACCATCAACGAAATTAGGCAAATGACCAACGTTTTAATGCCCACAAGTATCGATAAATTTGGCATTGGTGCTACTTTAATTAATTATGTAGAAAATATTCAAAAATCTTCGGAAGCATCTATTCGTTTTGAAGATTTAACAAAAAAAGAAAGCTCTTTAATTACCAAAGAACAGGAAATAAATCTTTTTAGAATTGTTCAAGAACTCATTAACAATTCCATAAAACATTCCAAAGCTACTAAAATAAGAATCTCATTAACTGAGTTCGATAATGTTTTGTCTTTGTATTATTTTGATAATGGTATTGGTTTTAATATAAAGGAAGTAAAATTAGGTTCTGGACTAAAAAATATAAAAGAACGTGTAGAAATCTTTGATGGTACTTTAGAAATTGAATCTACAGAAAATACAATTTTTGAAATTGAAATGCCCATAAAATTATAAATGATGATTAAAATTGTAATCACTGACGACCATGAACTTTTTAGAGTTGGACTCTCTGAATTGCTAAAAAAACAAGAGGACATAGAGGTTGTTGCAGAACTATCTAATGGAAAAGAGTTTTTAGATTTTATTGCTAAAAAACCAGCAATAGATATTGTTTTGTTAGATATTACAATGCCAATAGTTGATGGTTTTGAAGTTTTAGATGCATTAACAAAAAATAAAAGCACTATAAAACCAATTATGGTTTCTATGTTTGATGATGGAAACTACATTGCAAAATGTGCAAAAAATGGCGCTTACAGTTATTTATTAAAGAACACAGACGAATTCGAATTATTAAAAGCCATAAGAATTGTAGCAAAAGGGAAAAAATATTTTAATCAGGCTATTTCCGAGAAAATGATTAATTTTATGTCAACTCAGCATACAAGTATTAAAAAACTATCGAATAAAGAATCTGAAATTTTAATTTTAATTGGCAAAGGACTTACCACAAAAGATATTGCCTCTAAATTATTTATCAGCACAAGAACTGTTGAAACTCATAGAGCGAATATCCTTAAAAAATTAGAAGTTAAAAACACTGCTTCACTTATTAAAAAAGCCACAGAAAATAACCTCCTCTAATCATATATCCGTATAAATACGGATGCAAAATACCAAATTTCTTATAAGCACAAAAACCTGTTTCTGGTTGTATTTTTGTAGTAGTTAATTAATAATAATTAGCGAAACTAAAATACATTTATCATGAAAAACATACTATTAGTATTCGGATTTATATTTATTGCTTCCTCTTCATTTGCTCAAAAAAAGGATGCATTAAAAAGTTTTGAAGTAAAAAACGCTAAAGTTAGCAAGTACGTTTCACAAAACACAGTGATTACAATAAATAGTACAAAAAGCAACTTAAAAAGCTACGAATTTAAAAACCATAAAATTTGGGAAAACAAAAAAGAGGATTCTGAAGTAGTAACTATTGAAACTTCTAAAAGATCTAAATTAATGGGACCAAAATACAAGAACTTTAAACACTAAGTAAAGTTCCTTTAAAAGCAAAAACTCCGAAATTTACATTTCGGAGTTTTTTTATTTGATATTTTTTAAGCTTACTTCTTTTCATTTCCTGGAGGAAATCTAGAAATAATTTCTTTTACAAAAAGATTAATTCTTTCTTCTTTCTTTTCTCTGTTTTCTATTTTTAAAGCACCAGTTCCAATTCCTTGCCAAACTAATTCCTTTTTTTCCTTATCAATAAAATCGATAAATAACGTACCTTCTGTAAACTGAGAAACGTTAATATTATTGTTCATTCCATTCATCATCCAAGGATTCCAACCCCAGCCCCAGCCCCAACCAAAGCCCATGTTATTTTGATTTACGTTTACACGTTCTCTAGACTTTGTAAAAAAGCTCACCAGCATTGCAGGGTTTTCTGATTTCGTAAAACCTTGTGCTAAAAGCTCTCTTTCAATAGCTCTTAAAACACGTTTTTTATCTAAATCAGAAATATCTGCTTTGTCTATTCCAGGTTTGTAAAATGCAAATGTTTTTAATCTGCTAAAATCTACTTGCGTGTCGTAATCTGTAGTTACTTTAATAGCACTACAAGAAGATAATACCAAAGCAAAGACTACAATTATTAATTTAGAGTATTTCATATAGTTAAATTTTAAAAGTTTTTAAAGCGTAAGTTTTAATAGAATTTGGTCGAAAAATAATTTACAAAAATCACTGGCAACCACATAAAATGCAACAATAAACATGCCAAAAACCTACTAAATAAGTATTTTAGAGTTAAAGGATATATAGAACCCGTTTTATTTTGAGAATAGTACAAATATAGCTATTTTCGACTATTATTTAATTGCTGGTATTTCTATGATTTTTATTTCGAAATATATAGTTCCAAAAGGTTTTTTAGGTATTACAATATTTCCTTTTATAGTTTTAAATGATAAAAATTTAAAAACTGGTTTAGTCTTAATACAGCACGAAAAAATTCACCTACAACAGCAAAAAGAAATGTTTCTCCTCTTCTTTTATATTTTTTATGGAGTAGAATGGTTTCTAAAATTGCTAATATATAAATCGAAACATAGTGCTTATTTGAACATAAGTTTTGAACGAGAAGCGTATCAAAATGAAAATAAATTAAACTATTTAAAAATAAGAAAACCTTGGGCTTTTTTAAACTATCTATAAAACTTACACTTCTTATTTTTTGCTTCGGATGTTTTGCAAACTGTAAAAAACAGCAAAAGAATATCGAAGTTAAAGATACTATTGCTGTTCAGAATAAAGACACAGTTCCTAGTTTTCCTGATTACATTACCAAAGAATATGTTTTAGGGAAATTTGATTATACTCAAAATGATGATTTTATGTTGGTTCCAGAAAATTTATCAAACAAAAAAATATATGTTCGCAAAGAAGTTTTAGAAGCTTTCCTAAAAATGGAAATGGCTGCTCAAAAAGAAAACATCCACCTCACTATTATTTCTGGAACTCGAAATTTCGAACATCAAAAGAGAATTTGGAACTACAAATGGAACGAAAAATATAAAAATATTCCAATGCCAAAAAGAGCTTTAAAAATCTTAGAATATAGTTCTATGCCCTCATCATCAAGACATCATTGGGGAACAGATATTGATTTAAATAGTTTAAATAATACTTATTTCTCTTCTGGAAAAGGTTTAAATGAATACAATTGGTTGCTTGAAAACGCAGCTAAATTTGGTTTTTATCAACCTTATACATCCAAAGAAAATGGAAGAACTGGTTACAATGAAGAAAAATGGCATTGGTCTTATTTACCACTTTCTAAACTTTATTTAGATTTTTATAATCAACAAATTACATATCAGGATATAAATGATTTTGAAGGTGCTGACTTTGCTAAAGAAATTGACATCATTAAAAATTATGTGAATGGTATTAGTGTAGAACTGAATAAATAAAAAATATCAACACTTCTTTATAAAATAAGTATTAAGAATTTGTTAATCGTCATTCATAATTTTTAAGATTATCGTAAATTGCAACTCTAAAATATAACATTTATTACGAATGGAACAAAGTGCACCTTATAAACCGAAACATAAAGTAAGAATCGTAACTGCTGCAGCTCTTTTTGATGGGCATGATGCTGCCATAAATATTATGCGTAGAATCATCCAATCTACAGGAGTTGAAGTAATTCATTTAGGCCATGACAGATCTGTAGAAGAAGTAGTGAATTGTGCCATCCAAGAAGACGTGAATGCCATTGCAATTACTTCTTATCAAGGGGGACACATGGAATATTTCAAATACATGTTTGATTTATTGAAAGAAAAAGGTGCAGGTCACATCAAAATTTTTGGTGGTGGTGGAGGTGTAATTTTACCAGAAGAAATCAAAGAATTGATGGATTATGGTATTACCAGAATTTATGCTCCAGATGATGGAAGAGCCATGGGTTTACAAGGTATGATAAATGATTTGGTCCAAAAAAGCGAAGAAGCCCATCCCAACCTTCCCAAAGGGAAGGAGCTCCAATCTGACTCAAAAGATACTAGAAAAGTTTGTAATGAGGATGGAGATTGGTTGTTATCATTAGGAAATGATAAGGTTTTAGAAAACCTTAAAAATAAAAATGTGAATACAATTGCTAGATTAATTTCTTTAGCAGAAAATAACCACGAAGATTTTAATAAAATTTTTAATCACAACAGTGATAGTTCTTCCCCTTTGGGGAAGTTAGATGGGGCTCCTGTTCTCGGAATTACTGGAACTGGTGGTTCTGGAAAATCTTCTTTAGTTGATGAATTAGTAAGACGTTTTTTAATTGATTTTCCTGAAAAAACTGTTGGTTTAATTTCTGTTGATCCTTCAAAAAGAAAAACGGGTGGGGCTCTTTTAGGAGATAGAATTAGAATGAATGCTATTAATAACGAACGAGTTTATATGCGTTCTTTAGCAACGCGTCAATCTAATTTAGCTTTATCTAAATACGTAAATGAGGCTGTTCAAGTTTTAAAAGCAGCTGAATTCGATTTAATTATTTTAGAAACTTCTGGTATTGGACAATCTGATACAGAAATCATAGAACATTCTGATACTTCTTTATATGTAATGACACCTGAATTTGGTGCAGCAACTCAATTAGAAAAAATTGACATGCTGGATTTTGCTGATTTGGTTGCCATTAATAAGTTTGATAAAAGAGGTGCTTTAGATGCTGTAAGAGATGTAAAAAAGCAATATATGCGTAACAATAATTTGTGGGATGTTCATATGGATGACATGCCTGTTTTTGGTACAATTGCTTCTCAATTTAATGATCCAGGAATGAATACTTTGTACAAAAGTATTATGGATAAATTGGTTGAAAAAACAAACGCAGATTTAAAATCTACCATGGAAATCACCAAAGAAATGTCTGAAAAGATCTTTGTAATTCCACCAGCAAGAGTTCGTTATTTATCCGAAATTGCAGAAAGCAATAGAAGTTATGATGACACAGTTGATGAACAAGTTTTGGTTGCTCAAAAATTATATGGAATTCATCAAACGATAGAATCGATTACAAATTCTTCTGCAGAACTTATTAAAACTGGTTTAGATGAAGATGTTATTATAAATCAAATTAAAGAAGACGAAAAAGATTTTGTAAAACTTTTATTGGCGCAATTCGAAAAAGTAAAAATGAATTTAAACCCATTCAATTGGGAAATCATTTTAAACTGGTCTGAAAAAGTTCAAAAATATAAAGACCCAATTTATACGTTTAAAGTTCGTGATAAGGAAATTAAGATTGAAACACATTCTGAATCGCTGTCTCATTCTCAAATTCCAAAAATAGCCTTACCAAAATACCAAGCTTGGGGAGATTTGTTACGTTGGAACTTGCAAGAAAATGTTCCTGGAGAATTCCCATTTACAGCAGGTTTATATCCGTTTAAAAGAACTGGAGAAGACCCAACAAGAATGTTTGCTGGTGAAGGAGGCCCAGAAAGAACCAACAGACGTTTTCATTATGTGAGTTTAGGAATGGATGCAAAACGTTTATCAACCGCTTTTGATTCTGTAACTTTATATGGAAATGACCCTGGACACAGACCTGATATTTATGGTAAAATTGGAAATGCAGGTGTTTCTATTTGTTGTTTAGATGATGCTAAAAAATTGTATTCTGGTTTTGATTTAAGTCATCATATGACTTCTGTTTCTATGACGATTAATGGCCCAGCACCTATGTTGTTAGGCTTCTTTATGAATGCTGCTATTGATCAGAATTGTGAGAAATACATCAAAGAAAATAATCTTGAAAAAGATGTTGAAGCGAAGTTTAACGAAATTTATGAATCTAAAGGTTTAAATAGACCTGTTTATCAAGGTAAATTACCTGAAGGAAACAATGGTTTAGGGTTGATGTTGTTAGGTTTAACTGGAGATTTAGTTTTACCTGAAGATGTGTATCAACAAATAAAGAAAGACACGTTAGCGCAAGTTAGAGGAACTGTACAAGCAGATATTTTAAAAGAAGATCAAGCACAAAATACCTGTATTTTTTCTACCGAATTTGCGTTGCGTTTAATGGGTGATGTGCAAGAATATTTTATCGAAAAACAAGTTCGTAACTTTTATTCGGTTTCTATTTCAGGGTATCATATTGCAGAAGCTGGTGCCAATCCTATTACTCAATTGGCATTGACATTATCAAACGGATTTACGTATGTTGAGTACTATTTATCGAGAGGAATGGACATTAATAAATTTGGTCCGAACTTATCGTTTTTCTTTTCAAACGGAATTGATCCTGAATATTCTGTAATTGGTAGAGTTGCTCGTAAAATTTGGGCAAAAGCCATGAAAAATAAATACGGAGCCAACTCGAGAGCGCAAATGTTAAAGTATCATATACAGACTTCTGGGCGTTCTTTACATGCGCAAGAAATCGACTTTAACGATATTAGAACTACGCTGCAAGCTTTGTATGCTATTAACGATAATTGTAATTCATTACATACAAATGCCTATGATGAAGCCATTACAACGCCTACTGAAGAATCTGTAAGAAGAGCGATGGCAATTCAATTGATTATCAACAAAGAGTTAGGGTTGACTAAAAATGAAAACCCTATTCAAGGTGCTTTTATTATCGAGGAGTTAACAGACTTGGTAGAAAAAGCTGTGTTGGATGAGTTTGATAGAATTACAGAAAGAGGTGGTGTTTTAGGAGCGATGGAAACCATGTATCAGCGTTCTAAAATTCAGGAAGAAAGTATGTATTATGAAACACTAAAACATAATGGGGAATTCCCAATTATTGGTGTAAATACGTTTTTGAGTTCTAAAGGATCGCCTACTGTGCAACCAGCAGAAATAATCAGAGCATCAGAAGAAGAAAAGCAATTCCAGATTCAAACAAAAGAATTGTTGAACAAGGCAAATCCGAATAAAGTTGTGGAACAGATTGCAATTTTGCAAGAAGCTGCGATTCAAAATGAGAATTTATTTGAAAAGTTGATGGAAGCAACCAAAGTTTGTTCTTTAGGGCAAATTACGGAAGCGTTGTTTAAAGTTGGTGGGCAATATAGGAGGAATATGTAAGCAGAGAACCAATATTGCCTTTTGGCAATATTGTGTGAATCGCTTATCCCGCTTTTTAGCGGGATCTGTTTGTTGAAAATCTAAAAATATATTTATTAGTTCTAATTTTTGACCACATAGAGACATAGATAACATAGCCATGTTTGTGTGAATTGCTTATGCCGACGAAAGGAGGTATCTACAGAGAATCGCTTATCTCGCTTTTTAGCGGGATCTGTTTGTTGAAAATCTAAAATATATTAATTCTAATTTTTGACCACATAGAGACATAGATAACATAGCCATGTTTGAGTGAATTACTCATGCTGATTTTTAGCGGGATCTTTTAGTTGATATTCAAAAAATATATTTACTATAATTTTTGACCACATAGAAACATAGACAACATAGCCAAGTTTGGGTAAATCAAGTATAATCATATAAATAAGACCTCTCAGGTTTAAAAACTTGTGAGGTCTTTTTGTATACTTCTTTTAGATATTGTTTTAAATATTAATTCAATATTTTTGAGGCAAATTAAAACCTCCTTGAAAAAGACATTTTTACTTATTGTATTCCTTTTTGTTAGTGTCACAAATTTAATTGGGCAAGAAACCTCTTCGAAAGTTCGGTTTAAAGTTGTTGATAAAGCATCCAAAGAACCCGTTGTTTATGCAACTGTAATGTTAGCAAACATCAACAGAGGAACGCATGCCGATTTTAATGGTTTCTTTGAGATTCCTGCTTCTTATATAGCCAATGGTATCATTAAAATATCTTCCATTGGTTATCTTTCTAAAGAGATAAAATTAGCATCGGTAGTTAAAAAAAATACAACAGTCATCTATTTAGAAACTGCCAACAATGCTTTGGGTGAAGTAGTAATAAAAAGAACCAAAAAGAAAAAAAGAGCTTTGTTTGCGAGAGAAATTGTAAGAAATGCAATCAATTCTGTTCAGGATAATTATCCTAATGATGCACATTCTTATATTGGTTATTATCGAGATTATCAGCAACCTGTTGATGCTATGTATCAAAAGATGATAAAATCTGAAACGCCTATTGAATACGTAAATGTTCATGAAGCTATTATAGAATCTTTTGATCATGGTTTTGATTCTGATAAGCTAAACAGTAAAAAAAATCAATCTTTATTATATGAATATAGGGTAAACTCGAATTTTATTCAAGATTCTACGTTAACGATTCCCTATGATAATAAGAGAAATAAATATTCGGAAAGTGTTTATATTAGTCCTTTAGGTGGGAATGAGTTAAACATTTTAAACCTTACAAATGCGATTAGAAATTACAATAAAATGTCGTTTTCGTTTGTAAATACGCTCAATAAAAACTTTATCGACAATCATTATTTTGAAATAGAAAAGGATGTTTTTTTAGACGATACCATTTTATATACCATTTCTTTTACCTCAAGAAAAGACAGAACTAGTTTTGATTACGCAGCAAAAGGCACCCTTTATATTGCTAAAGATAACTTTGCCATTCATCAACTAAATTACAATTTATATTACATCAAAAATAAAAGTCCACAATATGCGGTTACAATAGAGTATGCTGAAAAGAACAACAAAATGTACTTGAACTACATTACTTTTAACAACTTTTTTGAAGCCAAAAATGGTAATTATTTTAAGATTGATAAAGCGTTGTTCGATGTAAACAAAAACGCTTTCAAAATTTATTTTAATAGAACCGTTGATATAAATTCTTTAGAACCTTTGCGTAGAAATTTTAAGATTTATTATAAGGGTAGCAAACTAAAAATTATGAATGTAAGTGCTTTTGATACCAGTAATAGCGTATTTAGCATCGCTATTGATAAAGAATCTATAGCAGAAATAAATTTTGATGAAGAAAGTAAAAACCCTAATTACCGTAATTTTTTTACGTTTGATATTACAAACATTAAGGATATAAATGGTTTTGAAATTGATCAAAGAACAAGCATAAAAATGAACCAATATAGGGAGTTTTTTGTGCAAGAAGTATTTGAACAAAAAGCATTACCTCTTCAAAAAAACTTTATCAATAAAAGAGAACCGTTGTTTAAAGCTACAATTACACCTTTGCAATTAGAGGAGAATTATTGGCTGAATTCGCCATTAAAGAAGGAGAAGGAATAGATACATTTTATTAGTAATTTAAAATATCGAAAATAAACCTCACAGGTTTTAAAAACCTGTGAGGTTTTGAATTCTATAAATTTTCTCTTTGAATCCTCATATTATTCTGTTTACTAGCTTTTCTACCTTTTAAAAAGAGCAAAATAAAAGCAATCATTACAATTCCTAAATAAATAGAAAATCCTCCAATTTTACTGCTTAAAACCTCAACCATATCTTTATAACCAATTAAATCATAAATCTCTATGATTCTTAAAGCAAAACCAATGTTTAAGAGGTAAAAACCTATTTTAAATAATTTGTTGGTTGCCATTGCAATTTCTGTTTTCTGATTAAAAATATCCAACATAAATATTTTACTGTTTTTAAATAAGTGTTGAGAAACAAATGTTGTTAAACCGATTGCAATTGGTAAATAAATGATGTACGCAATTAACTCTAATGAAATGTTCATAATTATTGATTTTTAACGTGTTTGTGAATTAAATAAACTGTGTAAATATTGATAAAATGAAGTAAGCCAATGATTAATAAAATAAAGCTCAATCTTCCTGTAATTTCTAAAATCATTTTTGTTGGAGTTTGAATATCGTTCATAGAATGTAAACTCCAAATTGCCAAACCTAAGTTTAATAAATAATAAGCAATTCTTAATAATTTATTAATTCCGTTTCCGAAATTTAGATCATCTGGAAAATAATTTAAGATGTAAATTTTGCCATTTTGATAACAAAAGTTTCCAACATAAATTACAATCAAACTTGATAATATTAAGTAGAATATATATGTAATTTGGATCATAATTCATTATTTATAGATTCTAAAATATGTGTCCAGAAAAGTGAAAACGGAATTGGAACAATCCAAAAAATAATATAAATTGTTTCTTTAATTGAAACATGTCTTTCAAATTCAAAAAATAAGAAAACACAAAAAAAATATAATACAACTGAGAAAACATAAATCAATATGAGCTTAAAATTCTTTATTTTCTTATGATAAAAAAGTGTCATTAATGAAGATAAAACCTGAAAGCAACCTAATAAAAAAGCAATGTACATTGAATAGAAAAGGTAGGTTGAATCCACTATTGATATTAATAGAGAAATTAAAAAAGGAATCATTAAAATTCTGTTTACCCAAGTAATTATTGAAATATTTGTTTTCATGATTTTTATTTTTAAAACTTTCAGAAATTATTGAAAGTTTATGTTCAAATTTTTTTACTTTTTAACCATTCTAGTAAAGTTGCTCAATAGCCAATGCTCATCTGCTTTAATAGACTTTTCTAAAATATTATTAACAGTTGTTGTAACTTTAGATAAATCTGCCAAAACCTTTTTAAACTCCTGCCCTTCTTCAGAATCGTCTTTTATATCTTGTAACTCGTTTAATACTTTTATAACAGGTTCTATTTCTCTTTTCTTGCGCTCTTTAGCAATTTGTTTGAACAACTCCCAAATATCTTTTATGGCGATAAAAAACTCTTTTCGTTCGCCTACAACGAATTCTTTTTGAACGATTCCCCAATCAATTAAAGCCCTTACATTCATATTAACATTACCTCTAGAAATCTGTAAGGTTTCCATAATATCTTCTGCAGATAATGGTTTTGTAGAAACTAACAACAAAGCATGTACTTGAGCCATTGTTTTGTTAATACCCCAATTTGTGGCTAAACTACCCCAAGTATGTATATATTTTAACTTCGCTTCTTGTAATTCCATGATACAAATATACAATATATTTCTAAACTTTCAATAATTATTGAAAATAAAATAACCCAAATTTTAACCCACTACATAACCCCAAAAATATATAGTTCAATTATCTTTGCAAAAACACAAATATTCATGAAAAAAATACTTTTATTATTTATTATTGCTGTTGGTTTTTCTTGTTCAGACGATGAAATAATCGATTATACAGCACAGAATGAAGCAGACATTCAAGCGTATTTAGCTGCCAATAATATAAACGCTCAAAAAACACTTTCTGGGTTGTATTATGTTATTAATGAGGAAGGAAATGGAGAGTCGCCCATTTTTAACTCTAATGTAACTTTAGGCTACAAAGGTTATTTTTTAGACGGAACTACTTTTGATTCCTCTAGCAAGGCTACTTTTAACGTAAACCAAGTAGTGCCAGGTTTTGCAGAGGCAGTTACCATTTTAAAAATAGGAGGTTCTGGTACTTTTATTTTACCATCGAGATTGGGTTATGGCAACAGAGGTTCAAGAAGCATTGCTCCTGGAGATGTTATTGTGTTCGATATTAATTTAATCAGCATTAATTAAGCTACTTTTAAAAAAAGTGTTCATTTTTTGCATCTTTTTAAAGTATATAACGTCTATTAATTGAACATTAAAAACAAATAAAATGAAAAATCAAAATAACTGTACTTGTGGCTGTGCACCTTGTATTAACAACGATTGTAAACAATGTACTTGCACAAGTTGTACCTGTGCAAATTGTAATTGTTAAAGGTATTTATTAAATTAAACGTCTTTGCGAGGCACGAAGCAATCTGTAAGTTATTGATAACTATTTACATTTATCATCAACTTAAATTAGTTATAATTAATAAACAGATTGCTTCGTCCTAACGTCCTCGCAAAGACAAGTTTAAAATAGCAACTGAATCAAGTTCAGTTTTGCGTATTTTTAAGAAAATACTTATGACTACAAAGCAGGTTTGGACTTCCTATTCTGATGATTTAAAACGATTTATTATCAGCAAAGTAAAAGATAATACGATTGCAGATGATATTTTGCAGGATACTTTTATTAAAATTCATACAAAACTGCATACTTTAAAAGACATTACAAAACTAAAATCTTGGTGTTTTACAATTGCCAGAAATGCTATTTTAGATTATTGGAAAGCTAAAAAGAACACGTTCGAAATTGCTAATTTTGAGACAGAAACACTTCCTTTAGAAAATTCTCATACAGAAGAAGATTGCTTAAAAGGCATCTTAAAAAACTTGCCTAAAAAATACAGAAATCCTTTATTTTTATCTGATATAAAAGGGTTGAAACAGCAAGAAGTTGCCCAACAATTACAACAAAGTGTATCGACTACAAAATCTCAAATTCAGCGTGCACGAAAATTAATTGCACAAGGTTTTATGGATTGTTGTGGTTTTGTACTGAATGATGAAGGCAATTTGGTTGGCGAAATTCAAGAAAAAGAAGATTGTAAAGTGTGCAAATAAAAAGGGGACATATCTTTTTAAGCTATTTTTAATTGTAAAATTAATGTGTTAATTTTACTAAAAACAGGCATATGGAACATTATAAGAAAACCTTTCGATTTAAAAATGAGCATAATCTTGCCAACACTAAATTGAAAATCAAAAACTATTTTGAGTTTTATAACTTTCAATATGAAGAACAAGATGAAAACAACTTTATTTTCTTTAAAAAATTTTCCTTTTTAAGTGGTTGGAAGTTCAATCCTTTGCACTGGGAATCGCAGGTGAATATTCAACTTACAGAAAACGCTATTACCATAAAATATGTGAATGAGGGGAATGCCCACATTACACCTTTTGCGTTTAACGAATTATTTATTCGCTTTTTTAGCAACTTGCAACGTTACGTTTCCAAATCAATCGATTTTAAAGAAAACAATCGTATTCTTTTTAAAAAAGCGAAACAAAAAGTAGTGTTTCAATTTTTAATAGTTTTTGTTTTTATGGGACTTTTATATACAGTAATCCACAGCTTTTTCGGGCAAAGTAAAATTATGTATCTAGCTTTTATGATAGCATGTTTGTTGCCGTTAAAATTAGTGAATCAATATTGGCAATCTAAAAATGATACAAAATTGATTATCAATTTGTGAATCCTGTAAATCTTACTTCGCTTTATTATTTTAACTATCTTGGTTGAAAATCTAAATTTCAACAAGATGGAACTCAAAAAAGAAGATATTAGTCAAGAAGTATTTGATTTATATGACGATTACGCTCACAACAAAATGGACCGAAAAGAGTTTTTGCAAAAACTCTCTTTATACGCAGTTGGTGCCATTACCTTACCAGCCTTATTAAGTTTTATTTCACCCAATTATATCGATTCTATTTTAGTGGATGCCAATGATCCACGATTAAATTCAGAGTTTATTACCTATGCTTCCCCAAAAGGTGGAGGCGAAATAAAAGGGTTACTTTCCATTCCAAAAGACGCAAAAAAGAAATTACCAGGCATTATTGTGGTTCATGAAAACCGCGGATTAAATCCGTATATAGAAGATGTTGGCAGAAGAGCAGCTTTAGAGGGTTTTATTACGTTGGCTCCTGATGCATTATCGCCTTTAGGTGGTTATCCTGGGAATGATGATGAAGGAAGATCGATGCAAAGAAAAAGAAATCAGCAAGAAATGTTAGAAGATTTTATTGCTGCTTATCATCACTTAAAAAATCATAAAGATTGTACAGGTAAAGTTGGTGTTGTTGGTTTTTGTTTTGGTGGATGGATTTCGAATATGATGGCTGTTAGAATTCCTGAATTAGGAGCAGCAGTTCCTTATTATGGTAGACAACCAGAAAGCGAAGATGCAGTAAAAATTAAAGCACCTTTGTTATTGCAATATGGTGAATTAGACAAAAGAGTAAACGAAGGTTGGCAAGCGTTTGAAACCGTTTTAAAAGAAAATGATATAGCACATACAGCGCATTTTTACCCAAATGTAAATCATGGTTTTCACAACAACACCACACCAAGATTTGATAAAGAAGCAGCAGATTTATCTTGGGAAAGAACCATTGCTTTTTTTAATACACATTTAAAAGCATAAAAATAATCTTGTTATTTTGAGCGAAGTCGAGAAATCCATCAAGACCTTTCGACTGCGCTCAAGGTGACACATTTGTATAAAACTATTGAGGAACGCTAATTTCCCCTCCTAAAAAAAGTGCATTTAAAAATAACTTATTAGTTCCATACCAAGCACCTCTAAAATTAGGATTGTCTGCAAATAACACAACTCTACCACTACCCATTTTACTTACCAATAAAGAGGCTGAGGGTTTTATAAAGTTTTCTAAGTTATTTTTTGAGATAAATCCATCAATATGTGGATTCTCTGAATACTTAGCCACTGTTCCATAAGCACTTTTACTTGGGGCTAAAAACACCATATTATTCTTATAAACTGGTAATTTTGAAGCACGATACCCAAACCCTAAAGGATGTGTTACATCTAAATCGACTTCAAAAATTGCGCCTCCTACTCTTTCTCTTCCAGAATTTTCTGAAGCATCTACATAAGGCAATCTTTGTACTTCTTTGTTGGTGGTATCTTTTGGCTTTTTAGTCAAACTTTCTTTGACTAATTTTTTATCAATCACCCATTTTGATGCACCAGCAATTGTAATTAACGTATTTCCTTTTGTAGTCCAATCTTTCAACTTGTTTCTTTGAATAGAATCTAATTGATTGTAATTCCCGGAAACCATCACCAACGTATTGTATTTGTCTAAATTAGCGCTGTTATAATTGGTCATTCTAATTTTGGTGATTGGCATATGCACTCTTGTATCTAGTAAATGCCAAACTTCTCCTGCTTCATAAGAGTTAACTCCTTCACCAATAAGTATGGCCACTTTTGGCTTTTTCAAAGCTCTAAAGTTATTACTTCCTAAATCAATTCCTTTTAAACTATATCCGCTATTAGTGCCATAAACAGGAATATCAAATTTTTCTTGTGCTAGTTTTATGATTTTATAAACCTCATCACTTTTAAGTTTTTGTTTGCTAACAGGAATTAGTAAACTACCATAATTAAAACTTTTTTCGCCTGCTGAAGTTTTGATTGAAAAAGGTTTAAAGGCAGCAGCAGCAATCAATCCTTTGGTTTGCATATAATACAAAGCAGCTGGTGTATTGTAAGCATCCCAATCTATAATATACGCATATTCCGTTTTTTGAATTGCAGCATTTTTTTCAAAGTTTTCTGTGGATGTAATCTCTGTACCTAATTTTACTGATTTTTTACCTTCATATTTTATGTTGTAAAAGTTCGCCAAACTCCAAGCTGAAGCATCATAAAAAACGCTATCTCTATACGTATCATAGGTTTCAAACATGGTTTGCACCATTCTATGTTGGGGCTGTTTTAGTGGAACTGTATAGGTGTTTCCACTTTTGTAAACTTTTATTTTATGGGTTAACAGTTGATTTACAAATGCCTTCTCTCTGTTTTTATCGTATTTTTCTTGAAACTCATAGCCTTCAAAACCAGATGTTGCTTTTTTTGTTACAGCAGATTTAAAAAATTCTTGCTGATATTTTCGTAGGAAACTTTTGTTTTCAACAGCTGCTTTAATGGTTGCAAAAGTGGAAATGTATTGATTTCTGATCGTAAAAGGAAAAGTGATTTTTCCATAATCTGTATCTTGCACATGCCCTCTAGAACTTGCTTGTTCAAACAACAACGCCAAACCTCCTTGTAAATCTGGATACGAAGATCCATAGCCAGGATAGGTTCCGTCAAAAGATTCTTTGGTGTAATATAAAGAACCAACTTTATCTAAAGCGTTTACAAAATAAGGCGCAAATAAATTATTTAAATCTTCATAATTTTCTTTTGGCATTATTGGATCCATAGAACCGATTGGTTTCATAGGTTCAAAAAAGTGATGACTATTGGTGCCCATTTCATGAAAATCGGTTACTACATTTGGATACCAGGAATGCATCCATTTTAATTTTCCTTGACTTTCTGGATGCACAGCCAATAACCAATCTCTGTTTAAATCAAACCAATAATGATTAGTTCTTCCTCTTGGCCAACCTTCATTATGTTCTGCATCAATATTATCAGAAACTAAGTTTTTTGCTTGATATTGATTCGCCCATTGTGTGTGCCTGTCTCTCCCATCAGGATTGATAGTTGGATCTATAAAAATGACAGATTTATTTAAATAATTTAAAACTTCATCACTATTAGAAGCTACTAAAGTATAAGCCGTTAACAAAGCTGCTTCTGAACTTGAAGGCTCATTTCCATGCACATTATACCCTAATTGAATAATTACTGGAACTTCATCATAATTTTTAACATTGGCATCTGTATTTACGAATGCTAAATGTTGCGATTTTATAGGCGCTAAATTTTGAAGGTTTTTGGGTGATGTAACTGCAAACATCACCAGCTTTCTTTTTTCGTGTGTTTTCCCATAAATTTCGATGGATGCTCTATCAGAAATTTCTGATAGTTTTGTTAAATAGGCAACAATTAAATCGTGTCTTGTATGATGTTCTCCTATTTTATAACCTAAAAATTCTTCTGGTGTTGGTATTTTTTCATCAAAAGGTGCTTTCTCTTTAAAGTAATAATCTTGTGCAATTGATGATTGGGCTAAAAATACTGTAAGTATAACTGTAAAAACGTGCTTGTAAAGTTTCATTGTAGTGCAATTGGTTAGTGCACTAAAATAATGATTAAATAGGAATCATTGATTTAATTTAACATTCAAAATATTAGTTTATTTTTGAGTATATTTTAAAAGATGAAAAACGAACCACTTATCAGTAAAGAACTAAACGATTTTTACAACAAAGCTTCAGAAGAAACCCGACTTGAAAAAGGAATGGGCATTTTTGAATTTGAACGTATTAAAGAGTTAATAGAACTTCATATCTCCAAACCAAAAGCAACAATTATTGATGTTGGTGGAGGAACAGGAAAATACAGTGAATGGTTAGCATCAAATAAGCATACAGTCCATTTAATAGAACCTGTTTTAAAACATATAAAGCTTGCTAAAAAAAGAGCTAAAAAACTAAAAAATCCGTTTTCGGTTCAAATTGGTGAGGCTAAAAAATTACCTTATGGTGATGCTATTGCTGATTTGGTAATTCTTCATGGACCTTTATATCATTTGCAAAAAAGAGAAGATAGAGTTGCAGCCATTTTAGAAGCTAAAAGAGTTGTTAAAAAAGACGGAATTATTTTAGGTTTCGCCATCAATGCAACAGCATCAACTGTTGTGGGTTTGCTAAATGATATGATTCATCACAAAGCTTTTTATGATATGTGTAAAGAAGAATTAACAACGGGAATCCATAATGCTCCAAAAGAATTTCCTTTTTTATTGGCAGATGCTTATTATCACAAACCAAAAGATTTAAAAGCCGAATTTTTAGAACAAGATTTAAAATTCATCAACCTTTTTGCAGTAGAAGGAATGATTTGGTTAGACAATCAATATTTTGCAAATATGCTCGATAAAAAGAAATCGAAAACGTTAAAAGCCTTGCAAAACCTGACTCAAAATGATGAGTATTTATTGCCTTTTAGTCCTCATATAATGATTGCTGTTAGGAAGTAACCCCTCAAAAACCTTTTTGTATCTTTGTTAAAATTGATAAAAGAATAAATATTTTACCCTGAATTGCAACCCATGATAAAACAATATGAAAACACCTTAAGAAAATTAATTATTGATGTTCTTGGTGATGCTGATGAAAGCGATTATAAAATTCCTAAAAATATATCGAATAAATGGTTTCAAAAAAGAACTGTTGAACAAGATAAAAACGATGGCTTTCTATTCGAAAAGAGAATAATTTTTTATGCTGATTTTGAACATTTGGGGTTAGTTATTGATGAAAATTGGCAAAAATTTGCTCCTATTTTAGGCGATAAAAAAAGATTTCTTGTCTTTTTTAATGAAGTAGAACACTTCAAAAAAATAATGAATAACGGAAAAGATTTAATTAAAAGTCAAGAAGATTTACTATCTGGAATTGTATCAGATTTAAAGAATACCATTACAATTTATAACAATAAACATAATTCGGTTGATGATTATTTTATAACAATCACAAAAATATCTGATAATTTAGGCACTTCTTGGACAAACTCAAATAAAGAAAACCAAGAAAAACCGATTTTAAAAGTTGGTGATGCGTATGAGTTATTAGTGGAGGCTAATGACCCAAAAGATAGAGAAATTGAATACCAACTATCTCATTTTACTGGGAAATTAAGAATCAATCAAAAATCAAAAAGATTCAATTTTAAAATTGAAAAAGAATTTATTGGGCAAAATACTATGTTAATTATCAAAGCATTTACAAAGAATGCTGATTATGTAAACGAAAGTATTTTAAAAATTTATCTTACTGTTTTGCCCGATTAAAAATTTACGCTCTAATTAATGGCAATGTAGAACAACGCAATAAACCCTCTTGTTTCGCAATTTCTGTATAAGGCACTTCTTCTACTATAAATCCGTTTTCTCTTAACCAATTATTTAATCTTGTAAAATTTTGTTCAGAGATAATTACTTTTTCAGAAATAGAAAAAATATTACTGTTCATATGAAACATTTCTTCTTTTGTAATTTCAAAAACATTCTCTTTTCCGAAATAATTTAGCAACCACTCATATTCACTCTCAATCAAAAAGCCATTTTTATGAAGAATTGCTTTGTCTTTTCCTATTGGTTGAAAACAGCAATCTAAATGTAATGCATTTTCTTTAGCATTCGTGTTCGATTTTCTTAACTCAAAAGCTTTTACAATCTTATTTGGGAATATTTTTTGAATTTCTTTAACAGCTTGCACGTTTGTTCTTGCAGTTATAAAATCTGCATAATCGTCTCCTGAATATGTACCCACAAAAATATACTCATTCCAAGGCATAACATCTCCACCTTCTACATGGCATTCTTCTGGTAAATGAATTATATTTTTCGGATTAATTTGATCTAAAACATCTTGTATCGCTAAATATTCTTTTTCTCTATCAGGTAAAATATTTGCCTTAATAAGTTTATCTTCAATAACAAAAGCAATATCTCTAGAAAATATTTGGTTGTAATCTTCAATAATCTCAGGTCTAAAAACTTTAATATCATATTTTTTAAAAATGGTTGCAACAGCTTCCATTTCTGCAATCATATCTTCCTCTTTTGGGTATGTTCCATTTAAAACATGTTGTAAACTTTTAGGATCATAACAATCTTCTGGTGTAGGAATTGCCCCATTACTTTTTGCAGTTCCTAAAATTACTGCTTTTAAACTGGCAGTTTCATTCTGAATATTAAGTTGTAACATATCTTTTATCATTAAAAAAAGCTCCATAAATTATGAAGCTTTTAATTATTTAGTAAAAATAGTATTATTTTTTATCTTTTATCAATATCTATAAAATCTCTTGTAGTTTTTCCTACATAAATTTGACGAGGTCTTCCTATTGGTTCTTTGTTCAATCTCATTTCTCTCCATTGAGCAATCCAACCTGGTAAACGACCTAAAGCAAACATTACTGTAAACATTTCTACAGGAATCCCCATAGCTCTATAAATAATACCTGAATAGAAATCTACATTTGGATATAATTTTCTGTCAACAAAATAAGGATCGTTTAATGCTTCTTGCTCTAACCCTTTTGCGATTGCTAAAATAGGATCTTCTACACCTAAATCATTTAAAACTTCATCTGCTGCTTTTTTAATGATTTTTGCTCTTGGATCAAAGTTTTTATAAACTCTATGTCCAAAGCCCATTAATCTAAAAGGATCATCTTTATCTTTAGCTTTTGCCATGTATTTTTTAGTGTCTCCACCATCCGCTTTAATTGCTTCTAACATTTCTAAAACTGCTTGGTTTGCACCTCCATGAAGTGGTCCCCAAAGTGCAGAAATTCCTGCTGATAAAGAAGCGAATAATCCTGCGTGAGAAGAACCAGCAATTCTTACAGTTGATGTAGAACAGTTTTGCTCATGATCTGCATGTAAAATTAATAATTTGTTTAAAGCTTCTACAACAATATCATTTGTAACAAATTCTTTGTTAGGTTGCTTAAACATCATTTTATACATGTTTTCTACATATCCTAAACTACAATCTCCATAATCTAATGGCAAACCTTGTTTTTTACGCATTGTCCAAGCTACTAATACAGGGAATTTTCCTAATATTTTTACGATAGCTCTATACATATCTTCTTCAGAATTTACATTCACAGAAGAAGGATTAAATGCTGTTAATGCAGATGTTAATGAAGAAATTACACCCATTGGATGTGCAGACTTAGGAAAAGCTTCTACAATTTTTCTTACATCTTCATCTAATATAGATTGATCACAAATATCTTGTTTAAACTTTTTTAGTTGCTCTATAGTTGGTAAATCACCGAAAATTAATGCATAAGAAACTTCTAAAAAAGTAGCTTGTTCTGCTAATTGCTCAATAGGATATCCTCTATATCTTAAAATACCTTTTTCACCATCTAAAAATGTAATAGCACTTTCACAAGAACCTGTATTTTTAAAACCTGGATCTATCGTAATTACTGAATCTGTTACCCCTCTTAAAGATTTTATATCTATGGCAAGTTCATTTTCTGTTCCTTTAATTAAAGGAAATTCGTAGGATTTGTCTCCAATTTGTAATTTAGCTATATCTGACATTTATGGTGATTTTTTTATATAATTATCTAATCACGAAGATACCAATTTTTACAATACCTTAAAAGGCGTAGAGCATAGATTTTTAATATTAAAAAATAAGTAGTATTGATTTAACAATTCTTTAATATATACAGAAGAGCCTTGCAAAAATCACAAGGCTCTTAGTATAAATATATTAGATTTTTTCTTAGAAAATTAATACTTTTTTTAAGATAAAAAAGGACTAATATTTAAAGTTAAAAATTCTTAGTTTATAAATTAAACGCATTCTGTTTAGGAAAATAAGCTACATCTCCTAATTCCTCTTCTATTCTTAATAATTGGTTGTATTTAGCCATTCTATCAGAACGTGAAGCAGACCCTGTTTTAATTTGACCACAGTTTAAAGCTACAGCTAAATCTGCAATAGTATTATCTTCAGTTTCTCCAGATCTGTGAGACATTACAGAAGTGTAACCAGCATTTTTAGCCATGTTTACAGCTGCAATAGTTTCTGTTAACGTACCAATTTGATTTACTTTTATTAAAATTGAGTTTGCAATTCCGTTTTCGATTCCTCTTCCTAAACGTTCTACATTCGTCACAAATAAATCATCACCAACTAATTGAACTTTATCACCAATTTTATCTGTTAAATATTTCCAACCTTCCCAATCATTTTCATCCATACCATCTTCAATAGAGATAATAGGATATTTAGCTGCTAGTTCAGCTAAATAATCTGCTTGTTCTTCAGAGGTACGAATTTTTCCTGTTTCTCCTTCAAATTTTGTGTAATCGTATTTACCATTTACATAAAATTCTGCAGCAGCACAATCTAAAGCAATCATAATTTCATCACCAAAAGAATAGCCAGCATTTTTTACAGCTAAAGCAATAGTTTCTAGTGCATCTTCTGTTCCTCCTTCTAAATTTGGTGCAAAACCACCTTCATCTCCAACAGCTGTAGATAAATTTCTATCGTGTAAAACTTTCTTTAAATTATGGAAAATTTCAGAACCCATTTTCATAGCTTCTGTAAAATTTTTAGCTTTTACTGGCATCACCATAAATTCTTGAAAAGCAATAGGTGCATCAGAATGAGAACCACCATTGATGATATTCATCATTGGTAAAGGTAACGTGTTTGCAGAAACACCACCAACATACCTGTATAAAGGCATTCCTAATTCATTAGCTGCAGCTTTTGCTACTGCTAAAGAAACTCCTAAAATTGCATTGGCTCCTAATTTCGATTTATTTGGAGTTCCATCTAAATCAATCATTAATTTATCAATACTATTTTGTTCAAAAACAGAAACTCCTAAAAGTTCTTCAGCAATTAACGTATTTACATTTTCTACTGCTTTAGAGACTCCTTTACCCATGTAATCTTTTCCTCCATCACGTAATTCTACAGCTTCATGTTCTCCTGTAGATGCTCCAGATGGTACAGCTGCTCTACCTAAAACTCCATTTTCTGTAGTTACGTCAACTTCTACTGTTGGGTTTCCTCTTGAATCAAAAATTTGACGTGCATGAACGTTTATGATAATACTCATTATATTTTTTGTTTAATTAATTTAATATTCAGTTACTTCTGCTAAATTACAAAATGTAAAAAGAATTTAAGAAAATGTATTTAATTAATTACGAAAACGTTTGCTACCTTATATACATAAAAAAACCCACTCAATAAATTGAGTGGGAAAATTGCTATGAAAAAGAATGTGATTTTTCAATCACACTTCAAAGATACAACATATATATAAATTAAATCCTAAAAAATGACGAACTACTTTTAACGATAGACGAATAACGTTTAAACTAAGACAAAACTTCTTTTGAGGCTTTTATATTTGCTATAAATTGATCAAATAAGTATACAGAATCATTAGGTCCAGGACTTGCTTCTGGATGGTATTGAACAGAAAATGTATTTTTATCTTTTATGCGAATTCCTGCAACTGTATGATCATTTAAGTGCACATGTGTAATTTCAACTTGTTCATGCGCTTCAGTTTCCTCTCTATTAATAGCAAAACCATGATTTTGAGAAGTAATTTCACCTTTTGTAGTTAGTAAATTTTTTACTGGATGATTAATTCCTCTATGTCCATTATGCATTTTATAGGTTGATATTCCTTGTGATAAGGCAATAACTTGATGCCCTAAACAAATCCCAAATAAAGGCAAATCTCTTTTGATAATTTCCTTAGCTAATTCAATTGCATCTGTTAAAGGTTCAGGATCTCCTGGACCATTTGAGATAAAAAATCCGTCAGGATTAAAAGATGATAAATCTTCAAAAGATGAATTGTATGGATACACTTTTATATAAGCGCCTCTTTTTGATAAATTTCTTAAAATATTCTTTTTAATACCTATGTCAAGAGCAGATATTCTAATATCTGAATTTTCGTCACCTACAAAATATGGCTCTTTCGTAGATACTTGCGATGCTAACTCTAAACCTTCCATGCTTGGAACCTTAGATAATTGTTCTTTTAAAGCATCAATATTATCAACATCTGTAGATATTATTGCATTCATAGCTCCATGATCTCTAATATAAGAAACTAAGGCTCTAGTATCAACATCAGAAATTGCAACTAAATTATGCTTTGTAAAATAGTCTTTCAAATTTCCATCAGAATCTACTCTAGAATGTGTAAAACTAAAATTTCTACAAATTAATCCCGAAATTTTAATTCCATCGGATTCTACATCATTATCATTTACGCCATAATTACCAATATGTGCATTCGTGGTAACCATTAATTGTCCAAAATAAGATGGATCCGTAAATATTTCTTGATATCCAGTCATACCAGTATTAAAACAAATTTCTCCAGTAGCTGTTCCTTCAATTCCTACAGATTTACCGTAAAAAATTGTTCCGTCTTCTAATAATACTAATGCTTTTTTTCTTTGTTGATATTTCATTGATGATTATATTTCTGAGATTACAAATTTACAAAATATTTATTTTTATAATTCTAAATTTTGTGCTTAACAAAATAATTAAATAGTATACTATTTATGATTTTGAGAGCAATAGAATTCCGAAAACATAAAAAAAGGGATAAACGTAAACGTTTATCCCTTTTTTATATGAATTAAAAATTTTCATTCTTTATTCTTCTGTTTTTTCTTCAGTAGCAGTAGTTTCTACTTGAGCAGTTTCTGTTTTGTTAGATCCTCCTCTTCTACTTCTACGTGTAGATTTTTTAGCTTTTGTTCCTTTAGGATTATAAAGTTCGTTGTAATCAACTAATTCAATCATAGCCATAGGAGCATTATCTCCTTGACGATTACCTAACTTTATGATACGTAAATAACCTCCTGGTCTGTCAGCCACTTTTACAGAAATTTCTTTGAATAATTCTGTAACAGCAAATTTATCACGTAAGTGAGAAAAAACGATACGTCTGTTGTGAGTTGTATCACTTTTAGACTTTGTAATTAAAGGCTCTGCAAAAACTCTTAAAGCTTTCGCTTTAGCAACTGTTGTATTAATACGTTTATGTTCTATTAAAGAACATGTCATATTAGCTAACATTGCTTTTCTGTGAGCTGTTTTTCTACCTAAATGATTATGCTTTTTTCCGTGTCTCATTTTGTTTGTCTTATACTTTCATCTTGCATCTACCCATTTTGAGGAGCAAAATATGAAAAATTAATGTTTAATATTGATGATAAAATACATCATACAAAAATATTAGAAATTAATAGTAACTTCTAATATTTTTATATGTTTTTAGTATTAATCTCTATCTAATTTATATTTTGTTAAATCCATTCCAAAACTTAATCCTTTAACAATCACTAATTCTTCTAGCTCTGTTAACGACTTTTTACCAAAGTTTCTAAATTTCATTAAATCACTTTTATTAAAAGAAACTAAATCTCCTAATGTATCAACTTCTGCTGCTTTTAAACAATTTAAAGCTCTCACAGATAAATCCATATCGATTAATCTAGTTTTTAATAATTGACGCATATGTAATGATTCCTCATCATACGTTTCTGTTTGTGCAATTTCATCTGCTTCTAAAGTGATACGCTCATCAGAGAATAACATAAAGTGATGAATTAAGATTTTTGCTGCTTCAGTTAATGCATCTTTAGGATTAATTGAACCATCAGTATCAATATCGAATACTAATTTTTCGTAATCCGTTTTTTGTTCTACACGAAAATTCTCAATTGCATACTTTACATTCTTAATTGGAGTGTAAATAGAATCCGTAAAAATTGTTCCTATAGGAGCAGATGCTTTTTTGTTCTCTTCAGCAGGCACAAATCCTCTACCTTTTTCAATTGTAATTTCTGCGTTTAACTTCACAGACTTATCCATATTACAAATTACTAAATCAGGATTCAATACTTGAAAACCTGAAATAAATTTCTGTAAATCTCCAGCAGTAAATTGCTCTTGACCAGAAATTGAAACAGATACAGTTTCTCTATCAGTTTCATCTATTTGCTTCTTAAAACGTACTTGTTTTAAGTTTAAAATAATTTCTGTAACATCTTCTACAACACCAGCAACAGTAGAGAACTCATGTTCTACACCATCTACTCGTAAAGATGTAATTGCAAACCCTTCAAGAGAAGATAAAAGTACTCTTCTTAAAGCGTTTCCAACAGTTAAACCAAATCCTGGTTCTAAAGGTCTAAATTCAAATCTACCAGAAAAATCTGTAGATTCAATCATAATAACCTTATCAGGTTTTTGAAAATTTAAAATTGCCATTTTTCTTCTTTTTAATTGTTATTTAGTTGCGCGATTTATGAGTGTGAAGAAGTACAAATAAATCCTTTGGCTAAATTTCAATATTATTAATATTACTTAGAATATAATTCTACGATTAATTGTTCTTTGATGTTCTCAGGAATTTGTAATCTTTCTGGTACTTTCACAAAAGTTCCAGTTTTAGTATCATTATTCCAAGTTAACCATTCATAAACATTACTGTTAGAAGCTAATGCATCTTCAATAGCTACTAAAGATTTAGATTTTTCTCTTACAGCTACTACATCTCCTTCTTTTAACTGGTAAGATGGTACGTTAACGATAGCACCATTAACTGTAATATGTCTATGAGAAATTAATTGACGAGCTCCACTTCTTGAGTTAGAAACTCCCATTCTGTAAACTACGTTATCTAAACGAGATTCACATAATTGTAATAAGATTTCACCTGTAATTCCAGATGCAGCTTGTGCACTTTTAAACAAGTTACTGAATTGACGCTCTAAAATACCATAGGTATATTTAGCTTTTTGCTTCTCCATTAATTGAGTTGCATATTCAGATTTTTTTCCTCTTCTTCTTGCATTTCCATGTTGTCCTGGAGGAAAGTTTCTTTTTTCGAAGTTTTTATCTTCTCCGAAGATTGCCTCGCCAAATTTACGAGCAATTTTAGTTTTTGGTCCTGTATATCTTGCCATTTCGTTGTTGTTAAATTAGGGATTATGAATTAAGGCTTTCTCCTTCGATAATCTTAAATCCTAATTGATTAAAAATATAAATAAATACTAATTGTGTTATATAACAAAGTAGATTTAGAAAAAAAAATCTAAATCTACTTAAAATATATAATTTTCTTAAACTCTTCTTCTTTTTGGTGGTCGACATCCATTATGAGGAATAGGAGTAACATCTATAATTTCAGTTACTTCAATACCTGCATTGTGGATAGATCTAATTGCAGACTCTCTTCCATTTCCTGGACCTTTAACATACACTTTTACTTTACGTAAACCTGCTTCTTTTGCAACATTTGCACAATCTTCTGCTGCTAATTGAGCTGCGTAAGGAGTATTCTTTTTAGAACCTCTAAAACCCATTTTTCCAGCTGATGACCATGAAATAACATCACCTTTTTTATTTGTTAAAGAAATAATGATATTGTTAAAAGATGCAGTTACATGCGCTTCTCCAATAGCATCAATTATTACTTTACGTTTTTTTGCACTTGCTTTTGCCATAATATTTGGTGTTCTGTTATTACTTTCTAGTAAATTGTAATATAAAAATTACGGCACACTAGTAGTTAATAACAAGTTTAATCTCTAACTTATTTTTTCTTGTTAGCTACTGTTTTTCTCTTACCTTTTCTTGTACGAGAATTGTTTTTAGTTCTTTGTCCTCTTAAAGGTAAACCTAATCTATGACGAATTTCTCTTTGGCAACCAATATCCATCAAACGTTTGATGTTTATTTGAACTTCAGAACGTAATTCACCTTCTATTGTGAAAGAACCTACTTGCTCTCTAATTGCTGCGATTTGATCATCAGTCCAATCTTGAACCTTAATACTTTCATCTACTTTTGCATCTGCTAAAACTTGTTTAGCTCTGCTGTTCCCTATACCAAAGATGTAAGTTAAAGCGATAACACCTCTTTTATTCTTTGGAATATCAATACCTGCTATTCTTGCCATTACCCTTGTCTTTGTTTAAATCTAGGATTTTGTTTATTAATTACATATAATCTACCTTTTCTGCGTACTATTTTGCAGTCGGCACTTCTTTTTTTAACTGATGCTCTAACTTTCATCGTTTCTAATTTTTATTTAAAAATTAAAAGATTAAAAATAATCCTTCAATCTTCTAATTATTTAATTTTTAATATCTATAAGTTATTCTCGCTTTCGATAAATCGTAAGGACTCATTTCTAATTTCACCTTATCACCAGGTAATAATTTGATATAATGCATACGCATTTTACCAGAAATGTGTGCTGTTACAATATGTCCATTTTCTAATTCTACACGAAACATTGCATTTGATAATGCCTCTGTAATAGTCCCATCTTGTTGTATTGCTGATTGTTTAGCCATATTATTTATTAGATTTTCTATTACTATTTCCTGCTTTCATTAAACCATCATAATGACGATTTAATAAATACGAATTAATTTGTTGTAAAGTATCAATTGCAACACCAACCATAATAATCAATGATGTACCACCGTAAAACATTGCCCAACTCTGCTGAATTCCAAATTGAAATGCTATAGCTGGTAAGATTGATAAAGCTGCCAAAAATATTGATCCTGGAAAAGTAATTCTAGACAATACAGAATCTAATCTATCTGCTGTATCCTTTCCTGGTCTTATTCCTGGTATAAAACCACCACTTCTCTTTAAATCATCTGCCATCTTATTCGTAGGAATAGTAATTGCAGTATAAAAGAAAGAAAAAACAATGATTAAAATTGCAAATATTAAATTATAACTTAATCCGTTAATATCTGTTAAACCTGATAAAAAAGGAAACTTATTTCCTAAAGCCATTGGTAAAAACATAATTGCTTGTGCAAAAATGATTGGCATAACACCAGCAGCATTTAACTTCAATGGAATATAATCTCTTGAACCTGCAACGTTTTGAACACTTCCTGCTACTGTTCTTCTAGCATATTGAACTGCAATCTTTCTAACAGCGGTTACTAATAAAACTGTAAGTAAAATAACTACAAGCCAAACAATAATTTCAATTAAAATCATCATGATTCCACCTGCTCCAGCATTTGTTGTTTTAGCAACAAATTCTTGTAAAAAAGCAGCTGGGAAATTAGCTATAATACCAACCGTAATTAATAAGGAAATTCCATTTCCAACTCCTTTATCAGTGATACGTTCTCCTAACCACATAGCAAAAATTGTACCTGCAGTAAGAATAATTATAGATGAAACCCAAAAAGTTGCTCCACTTACTAAAAAAGCTTCAGGACCTAAACCAAATTGTGTTTTAATAGCTGTGATATAAGTTGGTGCTTGAACTAAAGTAATACCAATAGTTAGCCATCTCGTTATCTGTGTTATTTTTTTACGACCACTTTCACCATCTTTTTGTAATTTTTGTAGATAAGGAACCGCAATTCCCATTAACTGAACTACAATAGAAGCTGAAATATAGGGCATAATACCAAGAGCCATTACTGATGCTCTAGCAAATGCTCCTCCTGTAAATGCATTCAATAATCCTAAAAGACCTCCTTGAGTACTATCTTTTAATGCTGCTAATTGTAAAGGATCTACTCCAGGTAATGGAACAGCCGCCATAAAACGATATACAGCAATTAAACCGATTGTTAGAAGAATCTTATTTTTTAATTCTTCAATACTAAAAATTTCTTTTAATCTATTAATTAAATTCATCCTTTAAGAATTCTTATAAAGTAACAGCTTCCCCACCAGCTGCTTCGATAGCTGCTTTTGCGGTTGCTGAAAATTTATGTGCAGTTATGTTCAATTTAGTTTTTAACTCTCCATTCCCTAGTATTTTAACTAGTTCATTTTTACCTGCTAAACCATTAGCAACTAAAATTTCTAAATTAACTGTATCTGAAATAGTTCCGTTATCAACTAAAGATTGTAATTTATCTAAGTTGATCCCTTGGTATTCCTTACGGTTTAAATTTGTAAAACCAAATTTTGGCACACGTCTCTGAAGTGGCATTTGACCACCTTCAAATCCAACTTTTTTAGAATATCCTGAACGTGACTTCTGACCATTGTGACCTCTTGTAGAAGTACCACCTTTACCAGAACCTTCACCTCTTGCTATTCTCTTTTCCTTTTTAACGGAACCTTCTGCAGGTGTTAAATTATGTAAACTCATTTTATTTAAATATCTTATTTAATTTCTTCGAAAGAAACTAAGTGTTTAACTGTATTTACCATACCAATTACTGAAGGAGTTGCCTCATGTTCTACAGTTTGGTGCATTTTACGTAAACCTAAAGCTTCTAAAGTTCTTTTTTGACTTTGAAGACGACCGATTTGACTTTTTACTTGTGTAACTTTTATTCTTGCCATCGTTTTTAGATTTATCCGTTAAATACTTTTTCTAAAGATATACCTCTTTGTTTTGCAACATCTACAGCACTACGTAATTGTAATAAGGCATTAAAAGTTGCTTTTACTGCATTATGAGGATTAGAAGATCCTTGAGATTTTGATAAACAATCATGTATTCCCACTGATTCTAATACTGCACGAACTGCACCACCAGCAATAACTCCTGTACCAGCAGAAGCAGGTTTGATGAACACTTTTGCTCCACCAAACTTACCTTTTTGCTCATGAGGCAAAGTTCCTTCTAAAATAGGTATTCTTACTAAATTTTTCTTAGCATCTTCAACAGCTTTCGCAATTGCAGATGAAACATCTTTAGATTTTCCTAGTCCATGACCAACAACGCCATTACCATCACCAACAACTACAATTGCAGAGAAACCAAATGCTCTACCACCTTTTGTTACTTTAGTTACACGTTGTACACCAACTAATCTATCTACAAGCTCTAATCCGCTTGGTTTAACTCTTTCTACGTTTTTATATCCTTGCATAATTTCTTAAAATTTTAAACCAGATTCTCTTGCAGCATCTGCTAATACTTTAACTCTTCCGTGATATAAATATCCGTTTCTATCAAAAGCAACATTTTCAATTCCTGCTTTTATAGCTTTTTCAGCAATCGACTTCCCAACTTCAGTTGAAGCTTCAGACTTAGTAGTTGCTTTAATATTTTTATCTCTAGATGAAACTGAAGCAATTGTTACTCCGTTTACATCGTCTATCAATTGAGCGTAAATCTCTTTATTACTTCTATAAACCGATAATCTTGGTTTTGTAGCAGTACCTGAAATGATTTTTCTAATTCTACGCTTAATTCTTAACCTTCTTTGTAGCTTTGATAATGCCATAATACTATATATTATGCAGATTTACCTGCTTTTCTTCTTAATATTTCACCAACAAACTTAACTCCTTTTCCTTTGTAAGGTTCAGGTGCTCTGAAAGATCTAATCTTTGCAGCAATTTGACCAACTAATTGTTTGTCAAATGAAGATAATTTAATGATTGGGTTTTTCCCTTTCTCAGATATTGTTTCAACTTTTACTTCTGGAGCTACTTCTAAAACAATATTATGAGAGAAACCTAAAGCTAAATCTAATTTTTGTCCTTGATTAGAGGCTCTGTAACCTACACCAACCAATTCTAAATCCTTAGTCCAACCCTTACTTACACCTTCAATCATATTAGCGATTAAAGCTCTCATTAAACCATGTTGTGCTTTATGGTCTTTACTTTCTGATGCTCTATCTAAAGTGATAACACCATCTTCAATTTCAACTGTAATTCCGTCAGAAATAGTTTGAGATAACTCTCCTAATTTTCCTTTAACAGTAACTACGTTGTCTTTTACGTTAACATCTACACCTTGTGAAATGCTAATGGGATTTTTTCCTATTCTACTCATTTCTTAAAGATTAATAAATGTAACATAAAACTTCTCCTCCAACATTGTCTTGCTTAGCCTTCTTATTTGTCATTACACCTTTAGATGTAGAAACAATTGCAATACCAAGTCCATTTAAAACTCTTGGCATTTCAGAAGAACCAACATACTTTCGTAATCCTGGCGTACTAATTCGTTGAATTTTTCTGATTACTGACTCTTTTGTTTCTTTATCATATTTTAAAGCTATCTTGATAGTTCCTTGAACTTTATCTTCATTGAACTGGTAACTTAAAATATAACCTTGATCGAACAAAATTTTAGTCATTTCCTTCTTTAAATTAGAAGCTGGAATTTCCACAACTCTGTGTCCTGCAGCTATTGCATTCCTTACTCTTGTAAGATAATCCGCGATTGGATCTGTATACATACTTATTTATATTGCGACTATGGTTTTCAACTACCTCTATTTTCCTACAGATTTCTCTGTGATAATTGAACCTATAATCAGTTAAATTTCTAATACTCAAAAAAAATAGAGCGTGCAAAGATACACATTCTATTTTAGTTTTTATAATTTATTATAGTTTTCTACCAACTTGCTTTTTTAACGCCTGGTATTAACCCTTGGTTTGCCATTTCACGGAATGTTACACGTGATAAACCAAACTGACGCATATATCCTTTTGGACGACCCGTTAATTTACATCTATTATGTAATCTTATTGGCGATGCATTTTTAGGTAATTTTTGCAGAGCTTCATAATCTCCAGCTTCTTTTAAAGCCTTTCTTTTATCAGCATATTTTGCAACAATACGTTCTCTCTTGCGCTCACGCGCTTTCATTGATTCTTTAGCCATAATTTAATTTTTTTGGAATGGTAAACCTAATTCTCCTAATAATGACTTTGCTTCTTTATCAGTATTTGCAGATGTTACAAACGTAATATCCATACCGTTAATTTTTTTAACTTGGTCAATATTAATTTCTGGATATATAATTTGCTCAGTAATACCTAAATTGTAATTACCTCTACCATCAAATCCATTAGCTTTTATTCCGTTAAAGTCTCTTACACGTGGTAAAGAAGCTGTAACTAATCTATCTAAAAACTCATACATTTTATCACCACGTAAAGTAACTTTTGCTCCAATTGGCATACCTTTACGTAATTTAAATGCTGCAACATCTTTTTTAGACATTGTTGAAATAGCTTTTTGACCTGTAATTTTAGTCAACTCTTCTAACGCGTAATCTATTAATTTTTTATCAGCAATTGCAGCACCAACACCTTTAGAAATAACTATTTTTTCTAATTTAGGTACTTGCATTACATTTGTATAACTGAATTCCTCAGTAAGAGTATTCACTACTCTTTCTTTGTATTCTGCTTTTAATCTTGGTACGTAACTCATGATTATTATTATTTTTTAGTTTTTTTAGAGAATCTAGTCTTAGTATCTCCATCAACTTTATAACCTACTCTTACAGCTACACCATCTTCTACTAACATTAAATTAGAGATGTGCAATGATGCTTCTTTTTTTACAATTCCACCTTGAGGACTTTGAGCGCTAGGTTTAGTATGCTTAGAAACTAAATTAACACCTTCCACAAGAACACGATCTTTATCTTTAATGATTTGTAAAACCTTTCCTTCAGATCCTTTATGATCACCTGCGATTACTTTTACAGTATCTCCTGATTTTATTTTAAACTTCTTCATTTTATGATGATTTAAAGCACTTCAGGTGCTAGTGAAACTATTTTCATAAATTGTTTTTCACGAAGTTCACGAGCTACAGGACCAAATACACGTGTTCCTCTCATCTCCTCTGTAGGATTTAATAAAACACAAGCGTTATCGTCAAATCTTATATAAGATCCATCTTTACGTCTAACTTCTTTTTTCGTTCTTACAACAACTGCTCTAGATACTTGACCTTTTTTTACAGTTCCATTTGGAGTTGCAGATTTAACAGATACTACAATTTTGTCTCCAATGCTTGCGTAACGTTTTTTTGTACCTCCTAAAACTCTAATTACTAAAACTTCTTTTGCTCCAGTATTATCTGCGACTTTTAATCTTGATTCTGTCTGTAACATATTATTTAGCTCTTTCTAGGATTTCTACTAATCTCCAACGTTTAGATTTACTCATAGGTCTAGTTTCCATGATCCTTACAGTATCTCCTTCGTTGCAATCATTCTTTTCGTCGTGTGCAACGTACTTTTTCGTTTTTAATACGAACTTACCGTACATTGGGTGCTTTACTCTCTTAGTTTCAGCAACAACAATAGATTTTTCCATTTTGTTACTAGAAACAACACCAATTCTCTCTTTTCTAAGATTTCTTTTTTCCATCTTTAAAATTGACTATAGAATTATTGTAATTCTCTTTTTGTTAATTCTGTTGCAATTCTTGCTACAGTTCTTCTTAAACTTCTCAACTGCAATGGATTTTCCATTGGAGTTATTGCGTGAGACATTTTAAGATCAGTATAATTTTTCTGCAACGCTCCCAACTTTTCATTAAGATCTGTTGTGGATAAATCCTTTATTTCTGATTGTTTCATTCTATTTAGAATTATGCGTTAATATCAAAATCTCTTGCAACTATAAACTTCGTTTTTACTGGAAGTTTTTGTGCAGCTAATCGTAAAGCCTCTTTTGCAACTTCGATTGGTACTCCACCAACCTCGAACAAAATTCTACCTGGTTTGATAACAGATACGAAATGATCTGGAGCTCCTTTACCTTTACCCATACGTACTTCTAAAGGTTTCTTTGTGATAGGCTTGTCTGGAAATATTTTTATCCATAACTGACCTTCTCTCTTCATGTGACGTGTAGCTGCAATACGAGCCGCTTCAATCTGACGTGAAGTTAACAAATTCTGATCGATAGATTTAATACCAAACATTCCATTAGAAAGTTGTGTTCCTCTACCTGATAGGCCAGACATATTTCCTTTACCTTTCTGTACTTTACGGTATTTTACTCTTTTTGGCTGTAACATTTTTAATTTCTAATTTTAAAAATTATTTTCTTCTACGAGGTCCACGCTTAGATCTATCACCACCACCTTTATTGCCACCTTGTTTCTTAGACAAACCAACTAATGGAGATAATTCTCTTTTACCATAAACTTCACCCTTCATAATCCACACTTTAACACCTAATCTTCCATAAGTAGTATGTGCTTCTACTAATGCATAATCAATATCAGCTCTAAAAGTTGAAAGTGGTATTCTTCCTTCTTTGAAATGCTCTGAACGAGCCATCTCTGCTCCATTTAAACGCCCTGAAATCTGTATCTTTATACCTTCAGCGTTCATACGCATAGTAGCCTGAATAGCCATTTTTATTGCTCTTTTGTATGAAATTCTATTTTCAATTTGACGAGCAACACTAGTTGCAACTAATTTTGCATCTAATTCTGGACGTTTAATTTCAAAAATATTGATTTGAACTTCTTTACCAGTAATTTTCTTAAGCTCTTCTTTTAACTTATCAACTTCCTGACCACCTTTACCTATTATGATACCAGGTCTAGCAGTAGTAATTGTAACTGTAACAAGCTTTAAAGTACGTTCAATAATAATTCTAGACACACTTGCTTTTGAAAGTCTTGCATGAATATATTTTCTTATTTTATCATCTTCAGCTAATTTATCTCCGTAGTCATTACCACCATACCAATTAGATTCCCAACCTCTGATGATACCTAAACGATTTCCTATTGGATTTGTTTTCTGTCCCATTTATACTTCGATTAATTACTTAAATTTTTACTACCTAACTCTAAAGTAACATGATTAGAACGCTTGCGAATTCTGTGAGCACGTCCTTGTGGAGCTGGTCTTAATCTTTTTAACATACCTGCACTATCAACACAAATAGACTTTACAAATAAACCTGCATCTTCAATAGATGAGTCTTCATTTTTAGCTTGCCAATTTGCAATTGCAGATAATAATAGTTTTTCTAAATTTATAGATGCTTCTTTAGGACTGAACTTTAAGATTTGCAAAGCTTTTTCAACTTCAACACCTCTTACTTGATCAGCAACTAAACGCATTTTTCTTGGTGATGTAGGGCAGTTTGTCAGCTTTGCGAAAGCACGTTGCTTTCTATCTGCTTTCAACTGATCTGCCATATTTTTTTTACGAACTCCCATTGCCTACTATTTTTTACCTTTATTTTTAGCACCTGCATGTCCTCTAAATGAACGAGTTGGTGAAAATTCGCCTAACTTGTGCCCTACCATGTTTTCAGTAACATAAACTGGCACAAACTGACGTCCATTGTGAACAGCAATTGTTTGACCAACGAAATCTGGAGTAATCATGCTTGCTCTAGACCAAGTTTTAATTACTGTTTTATTTCCAGCTTCTACATTAGCTAAAACTTTTTTCTCTAATTTATAGTGAACGTAAGGTCCTTTTTTTAATGATCTTGCCATAACTTATTATTTCTTTCTACGTTCTATAATATACTTATTACTTGCTTTGGTTTTAGATCTAGTCTTATAACCTTTAGCAGGTATTCCGTTTCTTGATCTTGGATGTCCTCCTGAAGCACGTCCTTCACCACCTCCCATTGGGTGATCTACAGGGTTCATTCTTACAGCGTTAACTCTTGGTCTTCTACCCAACCATCTTCTTCTTCCTGCTTTACCAGAAACTAAAAGTTGATGATCTGAATTGGAAACAACTCCGATTGTTGCTAAACAAGTTAATAAAATTAATCTTGTTTCACCTGAAGGCATCTTTACAGTTGCATATTTACCATCTCTTGCCATTAATTGTGCAAAAGAACCTGCTGAACGAGCCATTACAGCACCTTGACCAGGACGTAACTCAATACAAGATATTGTAGTTCCTAATGGAATTTCACTCAAAGCCATTGTATTCCCAATCTCTGGAGCAATACCACTTCCTGAAACAACAGTTTGACCAACTGTTAAACCATTTTGTGCAATTACATATCTTTTTTCTCCATCAGCATAATTTAATAATGCGATAAAAGCAGTACGATTTGGATCGTACTCGATAGTTTTAACTATTGCAGGAACATCTTTCTTATCTCTTTTAAAATCGATAATACGATATCTTTGTTTATGACCACCCCCTATATTACGAGTTGTCATCCTACCTTGACTGTTTCGACCTCCAGATCTTTTTTTCGGAGCAAGTAAACTTTTCTCCGGCTTATCAGTTGTAATGGCGTCGAATCCATTTACAACTCTAAAACGCTGACCTGGTGTTATTGGTTTTAATTTTCTAACTGACATTTTGTATCTTAAAGATTGTTATAAAAATCAATACTTTCTCCTTCTGCTAACTGCACAATAGCTTTTTTATACCCACTCTTAATACCAGTTACTAAACCTTTTTTAGTAAATTTGGTATTTCTTTGAATTGGGTAATTTAAAGTTTTTACACTAGAAATAGAAACTCCATAAGCTGTTTCAACAGCATTTTTAATTTCTACTTTATTAGCTTTCTTATCAACAACAAACGTATAACGATTGAATAATTCACTATCGTTTGTAGCTTTTTCCGTAATAATAGGTTTAATTAGAATACTCATTTTGAATCCCTATTTGCTTAAATTTGTATTAATTCCCTCTAAAGAACTTTCAGTAATCACAATCTTATTAGCATTTAACACACCATAAGTATTTATTTCTGAAGCTTTCAATACCTTAGAGTTTTTTAAGTTTCTAGATGATAAATACACATTTGCATTTTCACTATCTAAAATAAATAATGACTTCTTAGTATCTATATTTAAAGCTTTTAAAACATCAACAAAGTTTTTTGTCTTTGGCGTTTCAAAATTAAAATCTTCAACGATTACTACGTTCTCATCATTTACCTGAATACTTAAAGCTGATTGACGCGCTAATCTTTTTAAATTTTTATTCAACTTAAAAGAATAACTTCTTGGTCTTGGACCAAACATACGACCACCACCTCTAAAAACTCCAGACTTAATTGAACCTGCTCTTGCAGTACCTGTTCCTTTCTGTTTCTTTATTTTTCTTGTAGAACCTGAAATTTCAGCTCTTTCTTTAGACTTATGCGTTCCTTGACGCTGATTTGCCAAGTATTGCTTAACATCTAAATAAATAGCATGGTTATTAGGCTCTATTCCAAATACATCTTTAGAAAGCTCTACTTTCCTTCCTGTATCTTTTCCTGTAATATCTAAAACTGCTACTTTCATTATTTCTGAATAGTTACAAAAGCGTTTTTGTGACCAGGAACAGCTCCCTTAACAACAAGTAGATTCTTTTCAGCAACTACCTTCAACACTTTTAAGTTTTGTACTTTCACTTTATCTCCACCCATTCTACCTGCCATACGCATTCCTTTGAATACTCGAGCTGGATACGATGCAGCACCAATAGAACCTGGAGCTCTCAAACGGTTATGCTGTCCATGAGTAGCTTGACCTACACCAGCAAATCCATGACGTTTTACAACACCTTGAAAACCTTTACCTTTTGAAACACCAGAAACATCAACAAACTCACCTTCTTTAAAGTGATCTACAGTTACTGTATCTCCTAAATTATAAGTTTCTTTGAATCCTTGAAATTCAAAAACTTTTTTCTTAGCAGTTGTGCCAGCTTTTTTAAAGTGACCATCTAACGCTTTGTTAGAACTTTTTGCTTTTTTGTCATCGAAACCAAGTTGTAAAGCATTGTAGCCATCAACATCCTCAGTTCTGACTTGAGTGACAACGCAAGGACCTGCTTCAATGACAGTACATGGTATATTCTTACCATTCTCATCAAACAAACTGGTCATTCCAATTTTCCTCCCTATTAACCCAGACATTCTGTTAATTTTTTAGACGATTAAATACTATATTCAGCGCGTCTATTAATAATTTATTATTTGAAACAAAGTTTCCTTAAAATCCTTTAAGAATTGAGCAAAAAAAAAGCGCAAAACAAATTCAACGCTGATTTTGTTTTTCCGTTTTTCCTTCGCGAAACGCTCTGGACATGTTCCCATTTATCAGGTAAAACCTAACAAACAGATTCCCAACTGTATTTGGGATTGCAAAAGTATAAAATATTTTCGGTTTAATAAAATTAAACCGAAAATAAATTAAAACTATTTTATTATACCTTTATTTCAACTTCAACTCCACTTGGTAACTCAAGTTTCATTAGCGCATCAATAGTTTTTGAAGAAGAACTATATATGTCTAATAATCTTTTGTATGAAGCTAACTGAAATTGCTCTCTAGATTTTTTGTTTACGTGTGGTGAACGTAAAACAGTAAAAATCTTTTTATGTGTTGGTAAAGGTATTGGTCCATTAACTACAGCACCCGTACTTTTTACCGTCTTTACAATTTTTTCAGCAGATTTGTCCACTAAATTGTAATCGTAAGACTTTAATTTTATTCTAATTTTTTGACTCATCTTGTATTATTTAGTAGATTATCCTTTTGCTTTTGCGATTACATCCTCTGAAATATTTGATGGAGTTTCAGCATAGTGCGAAAATTCCATTGTAGAAGTTGCTCTACCTGAAGACATTGTTCTCAAAGCTGTTACATAACCAAACATTTCTGATAATGGCACTACAGCTTTTACAACTTTAGAACCTGCTCTATCAGACATATCGTTAACTTGACCTCTTCTTCTGTTCAAATCTCCAACAATATCTCCCATGTTTTCTTCAGGAGTTAATACTTCTAACTTCATTAATGGTTCCATAATTTTTGCTTTTGCAGACTTTGCAGAAGCTTTATATCCCATTTTTGCAGCTAATTCAAAAGATAATGCATCAGAATCCACAGCGTGGAAAGATCCATCTCTTAAAGTAACTTTCATTGAATCCATTTCGTAGCCTGCTAAAGGTCCGTTTTTCATAGCTTCTCTGAATCCTTTCTCTACAGAAGGTACAAATTCTCTAGGAACGTTACCTCCTTTAATAACAGAATCAAATTGTAAACCTTGAACACCTTCGTCAGCTGGACCAATTGTAAACACAATATCAGCAAATTTACCACGACCACCTGATTGTTTCTTATAAATTTCTCTATGTTCTGCTTCTGCAGTAATAGCTTCTTTATATTCCACCTGTGGTTGCCCTTGGTTAACTTCTACTTTGAATTCACGTTTTAATCGATCTACAAGTACATCTAAATGCAATTCACCCATTCCAGAAATAATAGTCTGTCCTGAAGCTTCATCTGAACGTACTGTAAACGTAGGGTCTTCTTCTGCTAATTTAGCAAGTCCAACACCTAATTTATCTACATCTGCTTTTGTTTTAGGCTCAATAGCAATACCAATTACAGGATCTGGAAAATCCATAGACTCTAAAACAATAGGATGCTTCTCATCTGTTAACGTATCACCAGTTTTAATAGATTTAAAACCTACTGCTGCTCCAATATCTCCAGCTTCGATAAAATCGATAGCATTTTGCTTGTTAGCATGCATTTGATAAATACGAGAGATTCTCTCTTTTTTACCAGAACGATTATTTAACACATAAGATCCAGCATCTAATCTACCTGAATACGCTCTAAAGAAAGCTAAACGACCAACAAAAGGGTCAGTAGCAATTTTAAATGCTAAAGCAGCAAAAGGCTCTTTAACACTTGGCTTACGTAATTCTTTTTCTTCTGTATCTGGATTTATACCTATAATTCCTTCCTTATCCATTGGAGAAGGTAAGTAACGACATACAGCATCTAAAAGAAACTGAACACCTTTATTTTTGAATGAAGAACCACAAATCATTGGAATGATAGCCATATCCATTACAGCAGCTCTTAATGCATTATGCACCTCTTCTTCTGTAATAGAATCTTCATCTTCCATGAATTTTTCTAATAAGTTCTCATCATAACTAGCTACTTCTTCGATTAATAAAGCACGGTATTTACGTACTTCATCTTTCATATCTTCTGGAATAGCAACAACATCGAATGTAGCTCCGAAGTTATCATCATGCCATACAATAGCTCTGTTTTTTACTAAATCCACAATACCCTTAAACTCATCCTCATCACCAATATTTAAAACAATTGGCACTGCGTTAGACTTTAACATATCTTTAACCTGCTGACAAACTTTTAAAAAGTCCGATCCTTGACGATCCATTTTATTAACGAATCCAATTCTTGGAACTTTATAATTGTCTGCTAATCTCCAGTTTGTTTCAGATTGAGGTTCAACACCATCAACTGCCGAAAACAAAAACACCAAACCATCTAATACACGTAAAGATCTATTTACTTCTACAGTAAAATCTACGTGACCAGGAGTATCGATGATGTTAAAATGATAATCTTTTGCTTCTGGAGTTGGTTCTGCATTTTCTTTTGGAAAAACCCAAGTACAAGTTGTTGCAGCAGAAGTAATTGTAATACCTCTTTCCTGCTCTTGTTCCATCCAGTCCATTGTAGCTGCACCATCATGAACCTCACCAATCTTGTGAGAAACACCTGTGTAGAACAAAATACGTTCTGTTGTTGTGGTTTTACCAGCATCAATATGCGCTGCAATTCCAATATTTCTTGTATATTTTAAATCTCTAGCCATTTCTTAAAATCTAAAGTGAGAGAATGCTTTATTAGCTTCTGCCATTTTGTGAGTATCTGTACGTTTTTTAACAGCTGCACCTTCTTCTTTAGCCGCAGCTAAAATTTCAGCAGCTAAACGTTGCGCCATCGTTTTTTCGTTTCTCTTACGAGTATACAAAATCATCCATTTAATAGCCATAGATACTTTACGATCTGGCCTAATTTGCATTGGTATTTGGAATGTTGCTCCACCAACACGTCTAGAACGAACCTCTACATGTGGCATTACATTTGACAAACCGTCTTTCCAAATTTCTAAAGCCGATTTTTCTTCGCCTTCTCCTTTTCTTTCTTCGACTAACTCCAAAGCGTCATAAAACACTTTAAATGCTACTGACTTCTTACCACTCCACATTAAGTTATTAACAAAACGTGTTACTAACTGATCATTAAACTTTGGATCTGGCAATAAGACTCTTTTTTTTGCTGCTCTTTTTCTCATGTCTTTACATTAAAAAAGTTACTAAATTACTTTTTTGGGCGTTTCGCACCATACTTAGACCTACGTTGAGTTCTACCCTCAACACCTGCTGTATCTAATGCTCCACGTACCACGTGATATTTAACACCTGGTAAATCTTTTACCCTTCCACCTCTAACTAATACTATCGAGTGCTCCTGTAAGTTATGTCCTTCACCTGGAATGTATGCGTTTATCTCATTACCATTTGTCAATCTAACTCTGGCTACTTTACGCATTGCAGAATTAGGTTTTTTTGGTGTTGTAGTATAAACACGAGTACATACCCCACGTCTTTGAGGACAAGACGACAAAGCAGCCGATTTACTCTTCTTAGTTATTTTGGTTCTTCCTTTACGAACTAATTGTTGAATAGTTGGCATACTAAATTGTTGCTGTTTTTCGTTTATAATTAAACCTTGCTCTTTTTTAAGAGTTTGCAAATGTACAATTAAATTCTAATTATTCAAATATCAACGAGTTATTTTTTTAAATGATTTTTTAAAACCATAATTTTATGAATTTCTTTTACATTTGATCATTATATATAAATGTCTTGAAACAAAAAATATTTTTTAAACTACTTTTAGTCCTATCATTATGTATATCTAAATGTTTATACACACAAAATATAAATTTAAAGGTTTCTAGCGTAACCAAAAATGACTCAACAGTTATAAGTAAATTCAATTATCAAAAAAAACATAAGGATTCCATATCTGTTTTTTTGGAAATTAAAAGAGTTTCTAATAATTTGAAAAACATTGGTTTTTTCACAAACACGATTGACTCTATCATAAAAAAGGAAAACAACTACATTGCTTATTTTTCATTGAACGAAAAGATTACTCAAAGTGTAATTTATATAGAACTGAATGATCAATATCTTTTTTATAATTTTAAAATAATCAATAATTCAATTGCTATCAATCCAGAAAAAGTTCAAGCCTTATTATTAAATACTTCAAAAAAATTAGATCGAGAAGGAAAATCATTTTCTAAAATTCAATTGAAAAAAATCGTAATTAAAGATAAAAAATTATTTGCAAATTTATCGATTGAAACATCACCAAAAAGAATTATTAATAAAGTTACTATAAAAGGGTATGATGATTTCCCTAAATCGTTTTTAAAAAATCATTTTAAAATTAACACGAGTACTATTTTTAATGAAGAAAAAATAAAAAGTATTTCTGAAAAGTCTAAAAATTTGCAATTTGTTTCAGAAATAAAACCACCAGAAGTTTTATTTACAAAAGATTCCACATTTTTATATGTGTATTTAAAAAAAAGAAATAATAGTAGTTTTGACGGACTCATAAATTTTGCGACAAATGAAAATGGAAATTTATTATTAAATGGCAACATAAACTTAGAACTAAGTAATATTTTAAATTCCGGAGAAAAAATCATGTTATTTTGGAACAGGATTGGGAATGAACGACAAGAGTTTGAAATAGCACTTAAAAAACCTTACATATTTAATTCTAAAATTACACCTGAATTATCATTTTCAATATATAAACAAGATTCTACTTTTTTGAGCACAAAATTCGAATCAAAACTATTTTACAGCTTAAATCAAAAAATTAATCTTGCCTTAACCTATAACGTTGAAAACTCCGAAAATTTAGCAGAGAACATTAACAATATTGATACTTTTAATAATTATTTTCTGGGCCTTCAATTTGATTATAGGATTCCAAAAAATGATTTTTCTTTTAGCGATAAAATCTCAATAAAAATAAACCCTACAATTGGAGAAAGAACTAGCCAACTAAAAAATAGTAATCAATTTAAAATAAAAACTAGTATTTCTTATATATGGGATTTAGATTTTAGAAATAGCATTTTTATTAGAAATGAAAATGGTTATTTGAATTCAGAAACTTATTTAAATAATGAACTTTTTAGAATAGGAGGCCCAAATTCAATAAGAGGTTTTAATGAGCAGAGCATTTTTGTGAATCAATATGCTTTTTTAAATTTAGAATACAGATTTTTAACATCAGAAAAATCATATGTATATACTGTAACAGATTTGGCAAAGATAAACTCCGTAAATCAAAATGAAAATTTAATTGCCTTAGGACTGGGGTTCTTATTTGGAAGCAACAACTCTCTAATTAACATCAATACTATTGTAGGTAAGAAAGAAAATGAAAATTTTGATTTTAACAATGTAAAGCTATTTGTAAATTGGAAAACATTTTTTTAGCTAATTTTAAAAAATGGAACAACACCGTGTTAAAATAATAAATCATAAAAAATGTAATTACATTAAGAAATACTTTAAAAATTCACAAAAAAAATAAACATCAGTTAATAGAAGGTAAAATTTAGTTCCTTTTTACAAAAAGATGAAAGTAAATCTGAATCTTTCCCCTTATTCATATAACAATGTTCCAAACAATTAAAATATTTTAAATAATTAGTGTTAAAAAATTGTTTTTTTAAGTTTTATTTAAGACTTTTGGCACTAATTAATTCAAATAATTATACAATGAAGACAAAGTTTAATGGAATTTTAACGCTATTACTGGCGTTTGTCGTGCAAATATCCTTTGCGCAAGAAAAAACTGTTTCTGGTAGTGTAACTGATGAGTCTGGTACTTTACCAGGTGTAAGTGTCCTTGTAAAAGGGACTACGAAAGGAACTGAAACGGATTTTGATGGTAAGTATTCAATCAAAACAAAAACTGGTGATATCTTAGTTTATAGATATCTTGGTTACAAAGTAGTAGAAAAAACTGTGGGAGCATCAAATGTTATTGATGTAAAATTAGTTGAGGATTCTAATCAACTTGAAGAAATTATTGTAACTGGATATAGTACAATATCTAAAGCAAAAGTTTCTACAGCTTCTACGCAGGTTAGTGCTGCAACCATTGAAAACAGACCAAGTGGAAACTTAGTAAATACTCTTGCAGGTCAAGTACCTGGTTTGGATATTTCTATAAGTTCTGGTCAGCCAGGAGCAAATGCTTTGGTACAATTAAGAGGGGTTAACTCTATTAATGGTAATACTGAGCCTCTATTTATCTTAGATGGTACTCCAGTAGATGAGGATAACTTTAGAAGTTTAAATCAAAACGAAATTGCATCGATCACTGTTCTTAAAGATGCAGGAGCAACTGCTATTTACGGAAGTAGAGGAGCAAACGGAGTTATTGTAATCAAAACTAAACAAGGTAGAAAAAATACTCCTTTAGTAGTAAATGTTAACAGTATCTATAGTTTTTCAGAATTCCCAAATGATCGTTATAACTTAATGAATTCGCAACAATATGCGACATTAGAAAGACAAAGAGGAATTGGATTAGGTGCAGGTAATGCTGTAGGAATATCATATCCTTCTAATGGAGGTCCTTTAACTGACGAGCAAATTGCTGCTTTACCAAATGGTGATTGGGCTGGTGAGTTTTTAAGAACTGGAGCTACTGCAAACCATACAGTAACGTTAACAAGTGGTGGTGAAAATTCTAATCAATTTACTTCTTTAGGATATTTTGAACAAGAAGGGATTTTAGCTGTGAGTGATTTAAAGAGATTTAACTTAAGAAACAACATTAACGGTGGTTCTGATAAGTTTAAATATGGAACATCTGTTTCTCTTAACTATTCAACTAACAATACACCAACAAGTGTAGGTACATCTGGTATTAATCAGAATCCATTTTTTGGAGCAAACTCTGCATTACCGTATTTACTTCCTGAAGAATCACCAACAACACAAGAATTGGTTGACAATTTGATTTTTGGTTATAGCCCATATTTTATTCAGGATAAATTATTTAAGGATGTATCTTTAGTAGAAGAACTAAAAATAGTTGCTTCAGTAAACGCAAGTTTAAATATTACAGACAATTTAGTTGCTTCTGTAGTTAGTGGTGTAGATTATCAAAGTACTTCTTTTATAGGCACTAGAAACCCAGAAGGTTTTAACGCTCAGTACTTTAATCCAAACAACCCTGGTTTTTCAAGTCAAAACTCAAGAAGAAGAGCTGCTTTTAATACAACTGCTTCTTTAAACTATACATATGAAACAGGGAAACACACTTTAAATGCTGGTTTATATTCTGAATATTTCAAAGCTTTTTTAAGAGACTTTGGTTTTACATCTAATGGTTTAAACCCAAAAACTTTCTTCCCAGGTGATGGTGCAGGATTTATTGGTGACAATGCAAATGATGATTTATTTGTAGATACTGTTTTTGCGAACAGAATTGATGCTGGATTATTATCTTATTTCGGTACTCTTGATTATGATTATGATTCTACATTTGGTTTAAGTGCTACTTTTAGACGTGATGCTTCTTATAGATTCTCTACTACGAATAGATGGGGTAATTTCTTCTCTGTTTCAGGTAGAATTAATTTAGATCAGTTAGATTTCATGGAAAACACTGCATTTAATTCACTTAAATTAAGAGGTTCTTATGGAACAACTGGTAACCAAAGAATTGCTGGAGGAAATTATTATTCAGCACCAGATTTAGCATTTGACTTTTTTGGAACTGGAGTTGGTTATAATGGAGAACAAACAATTGGTTTAAGCCAGTTAGGAAACGATACTCTTAAATGGGAAACTGTAGCCCAAGGAAATATTGGTATCGATTTTGGTGTTTGGAACAGTAGATTAAGAGGTTCTCTTGATTACTATAGAAAAAAGACATCTGATCTTTTCCAAAGTTTACCAGTATCAGCTATTACAAGTGTAACGTCAATTAGTGCAAACGTAGGTAGTTTATACAACAACGGTTTTGATTTTGAACTTTCTTATGATTTAGTAAGAAATAATGATTTAACGATTACTGTAAATACTGTTGGAAACTTTAACGAAAACTATTTAGATGACTTACCAGCAGAAGTTGATGAAGTAACTGGTGAAGTACAAATTTTAGGAATTGGTAGAAACGGAGGTCCTATTTTTGAAAGATTTGATGTTCGTTATGCTGGTGTAAACCCTGCAAACGGAAACGAATTATTTCTTGACAGAAATGGAAACTTAACAGAAAATCCTAACCCAGATACTGATAGAGTTTGGTCTGGATTAAACACAACTCCAGAAGCTCAAGGTAGTTTTGGTTTAAATGTAGATTACAAAGGTTTTTTCCTTCAAACACAATTCAATTATGTTCTTGGAGTTGATCAATTAGACTTTGATTATGCTAACTTTATGGATCCAGGAGCTATCACGCAATTTAATTTATCAGCAGATATGTTAAGAGCATGGACACCTACAAACAGAGTTACAGATGTACCATCAATTCAACCAGGAGGTAACGTTGGAGTTTTTAATTCAAATAGATTTTTAGCAGATAAAGACCATGTTAGATTAAGATTTGCTACTATTGGTTATTCATTCCAAAAAGATGTTCTTCAGAGAATTGGATTTAAGACTTTAAGAATTTTTGCAAACGGAGAAAATTTAGTAACTTTTACTAAGTTTAGAGGTTTTGATGCTGCATCTAGATTAACAGGAAGAGAATATCCAACGCCAGTAACATATTCATTAGGAGTAGAAATAGGATTATAAAATATAAAAACATGAAGAATAAAATATATAAATTAACAGTCGTTGTAATGATTGCAATTTTCTCAAGTTGTGAAAATGCAGTAGACATAACGCAAGTTGGTAGAGTTACAGCGGATGTAGCTTTTACAAACGTATCAGAACTGAGAGATGGTTTAATTAGCTCATATGGATTTTTCGATTTAACAAGAGAAGTTGCTATGGCAGTTAATTATACTGACGAAACAGCCGAAGGAACTGAAAATGGTGGTCAAGGAAGAACAACAGGTCATATTTTCAATTTAAACGCGGGTTCAGCTGCTGCTTCAACTTTTTGGACTAATGGATATGATAGATTAAATTCATTAAACAGACTAATTGAGGCTGCAGATCTTGTAGAACCAGCAGATGCAGCTGAAACTGCACAAAAAAATGACATCCTTGGTCAAGCATACGCATTAAGAGCTTATGCAAACTTCCAATTGGTAAGTTATTATTCTACAGATTATACGAATGATGCTGCTTTAGCAGTATTAAAAGTAGATTTTGTACCAAGTATTGCTGATAAATTATTAAGAAGTACTAATGGAGAACTTTTTCAATTGATTGATGAAGATTTAACAAAAGCAGCTTCATTAATAGATGATCAAAGCAATCCTATATTTGTTTCTAAAGATTTCGTGACTGCATTACGTGCTAGAATGGCTGCTTACAGACAAGATTATACAACAGCTGAAACTTTAGCGAATAGTTTAATGACAAGATACCCATTAGCAAACCGTACTCAATATAGATTAATGTTTGTAGATGAAGATAACACAGAAATTATCTTTAAATTACAAAGAGATGTTAACGGAATTTATGATAACCAACCTGGTTCTGGTACAGTAGCTGCTACTGGTTGGATTGGTGGTGTAACATTATTTGGTGCTAACACTCCATATTTCGAAATTGGTCGTAGCTTATTCAATCTAATTGATCCGGATGATGTTCGTTATAATGTAATTGTTGATCCAGTTTCAATTGTGGCTCCAGATTATACAAATACTTCAAATTATAGAGAAGAGGATGTATTACAAGTAAATAAATATCCTGGTAAACCAGGTCAAGTTTTATTGAATGACAATAAAGTATTTAGATCATCTGAAATGTACTTAATCATTGTAGAGGCAAAAATTGCTAGAAATGATTTAACAGGTGCTGCTCAAGATATCAAAGCTTTAAGAGATATTAGATTTGGTGATGCACAACCATTACCTATTTATGCTTCTCAACAAGAAGCTTATGCTGCTCTTTTAAACGAAAGAAGAGTTGAATTTGCTTTTGAAGGACATAGATGGAAAGATATTAAAAGACTGGGAGTAAGAGCTAATCAAGGAGCTGAAAGAGATCCTATTGATGTTGCAGAATTTGGAATGACACCAAGGTTAGCACCAGATGATTTCAGATTTACATTACCAATTCCTTTAGTAGAATTTAATGGAAATCCTGAATTACGTGCACAACAAAATCCTGGATATAACAATTAATACTTAAAAATATAAAAATGAAAAACTTAATTAAAATATTTACACTATCATTAGTATTGGCTTTTGCTAGTTGTGGAGAAGAGGAAAATATCACCTTAGATATTGGAGACGGTTTTGTACAGTTTGCAGGTTCAAGTGCTTCTGTTCAAGAAAATAGTACAGACCCTATAAGTGTTGAAGTATTATATGGTGGTAGCCTTGCATCTAACACTAATGGTATTAATGTTAATTTCACTTTAGAAGGTGCAGACGCTAGCAGATTTACTGTAACACCAGCTAATGGAACTATACAAATTCCTGCAGGGCAAGCTTCTGCAAGTATTACTGTTTTACCAATTGACAACAATGTTGTTGATGGTAATTTAAATTTCAGCATTACTTTATCAGCAGATGGTGATAAACCTGTTGGAATTGGAGGTGAAGGAATCAATAACAGTACATTTGATTTAACAATTGTAGATAATGATTGTCCTGTAGACATTAACGGTTTTGTAGGTACATATACTGTTTTTGAAAACTTTACAGGTGGTACGAATGCTCCATCAGGTTTGAATAACTTTTTTGGTGAATCTTACCAATTAGAGATGACATTAGCGCCTAACGATCCTTCTGGAACAAAGTTAATTGTTAACAATTCTCCTGGTTTTGATACTTACATTCCAAATGGAACTGTATTAGCTTTTGATACTTGTAATGGAAAAGTAACTTTTAATGGTGCATCTCAAGTACAAGTAGCATTATTCAGAACTTTTGTTTACACTGATTCAGGTTATGACGAATCAGAATTTGTAATTGAAGCTACTGGTCCTTTAGCAACTTTTGGTCCATATCAATTTACATTTACAAAACAATAAAAACGTATATTTAAAATAGAAAACAGTGAAGTTAATTCTTCACTGTTTTTTTTTATCAAAAAATAAAGAAATGAGTGATATAATTTTTGGAATAAGAACAATTATAGAAGCGATTGAAAGCAACAATACTATAAACAAAATATATCTACAAAAAGGATTGCGAGGCGATTTATACTATGAATTAGATAAAATTATTAAATCTAAAAAGATTGCGACCAGTATTGTTCCTATAGAAAAACTAAATCGATTATCTAAAAACAACAATCATCAAGGAGCCGTAGCACAAATATCTCCTGTAGAATTTTATGATTTAGAAAATATTATAGAAAAAACAATGGTTGCTAACAAAATGCCTTTGTTTTTAGTCTTAGATCAATTATCTGATGTTCGTAATTTTGGCGCTATCATAAGAACTGCTGAGTGTACTGGAGTTGATGCTATTGTTATTCAAAAAAACGGAAGTGCGCCTGTAAATGCTGAAACGATTAAAACTTCTGCTGGAGCAGCATTTAAAATACCTATTTGTAAAGTTGATCATATTAAAGATGCTTTATTCTTATTACAGGCCTCAGGAATAAAAACAGTGGCAGCTACTGAAAAAACAGAAGAATCTGTATATGATATCAATTTTAATGAACCAATAGCTATTATTATGGGTTCTGAAGATAGAGGTGTAAATCCTTCTGTATTAAAAATGGTAGATTACAAAGCTAAATTACCTATTTTAGGAGAAATAGAATCTTTAAATGTTTCTGTTGCCTGTGGTGCTTTTTTGTATGAAACTGTAAGACAAAGAATTAAAAAGTAGTTTTTGAAGTTTGGAATTGGAAGCTGTGAAAGATTGAAGTTGGAAGCTGGGAGTTTGAAGTTAAGAGTTATTAAAAATAGTAATTAACTCTATTCCTCTTCAACTTTTTTATCATTTTCCTCTTCTATTTTTGGTGGAGAAAAATTTCCATGTTCATCAAATAACAAATCAAATTCGGTTTCTATAAATTGATGTTCTTCTTTTACAATACCTTTTTTTCTAAATATAAAAGCAAAAGTAAATCCCACTACAAAACCTGATAAATGTCCTTCCCAAGACATGCCTTCTTTTATAGGAAAAACATACCAGATCATACTTCCGTATAAAAAGATAATTATTAAAGATAACGCAACCAGCCTAAAATGTTTTCTGATAATTCCGCTAAAAAAAATAAAACTAAATAATAAATACACAATTCCACTAGCTCCTATATGATAGGAATCTCTTGCAATAATCCAAGTTAAAAATCCTGTAAAAAAACCACCAAATAACAGGATTTTTAAAGCAACATCTTTATAGAAATAAAAAAGACTTGTTAAGAGCACAAATAAAGGAATTGAATTATTAAAAAGGTGACTTGTATTACTATGGATAAAATGGGTAAAGAAAACACCTCTAAAACCTTTTAAAGTTCTTGGATATACTCCGAATTTATTAAAATTGAAAGAAAAATAGATTTCAACCCAATAAATAAACCAAATTGCAACTACATACGCAACTGGTACTAAAAAAATTGATTTCGATATTTTTAACTGATTCTCGTCATTCATCGTTATAAAAATAACAAAAAACGAACCAAATAGTTTTTATACAAATTCTGTCATAAATCTTTATTATTTTTACAGAATGAATGAACCTTTGGCAGAAAGAATTAGACCAAAAACATTAGAAGATTACATTAGCCAACAACACTTGGTGGGTACAAATGGTGTTTTAACCAAATTAATAAAACAAGGAATTATTCCTTCTTTAATTTTGTGGGGACCTCCTGGAATTGGTAAAACTACGCTTGCAAATATTATTGCTACAGAGTCTAAACGTCCATTTTATACCCTTAGTGCCATAAGTTCAGGTGTAAAAGATGTAAGAGAAGTCATTGAAAAAGCTAAAAATAGTGGTGGTTTGTTCACGGCTAAAAATCCGATATTATTTATTGATGAAATTCATCGATTTAGCAAATCTCAACAAGATTCTTTATTAGGTGCTGTAGAAAAAGGTTGGGTAACTTTAATTGGAGCCACTACAGAAAATCCAAGTTTTGAAGTGATTCCTGCCCTACTTTCTCGTTGTCAAGTATATATATTAAACTCATTTGATAAAAATGATTTAGTAGCATTATTGCACAGAGCCATAGAAAAAGATAGCATTTTATCAACCAAAAAAATAACACTAAAAGAAACGGATGCTTTATTACAAGTTTCTAGTGGTGATGCTAGAAAACTCTTAAATATTTTTGAATTGTTGGTTTCTGCAGATGATGAAATTGTTATAACAAATGAATTAGTTTTAGACAAAATTCAGAAAAATACAGTCAGATATGACAAAACTGGTGAGCAACATTATGATATTGTTTCCGCTTTTATCAAATCGATTAGGGGTAGTGACCCAAATGGAGCTGTTTATTGGTTGGCTAGAATGATTGAAGGAGGAGAAGATGTTAAATTTATTGCTAGGCGATTGCTTATTGCTGCTTCTGAAGATATTGGCAACGCAAACCCGACAGCATTAATTTTAGCTAATAACACCTTTCAAGCGGTTTCAGTAATTGGGTATCCTGAATCTCGAATTATATTAAGCCAATGTGCAGTGTATTTAGCAAATTCCCCAAAAAGTAATGCTTCCTATTTAGCGATTGGAAATGCTCAAAATTTAGTTCAAAAAACTGGTGATTTATCAATACCTCTTCATTTAAGAAATGCACCTACAAAATTAATGAAAGATTTAAATTATGGGAAAGAATATAGGTATTCTCATGATTATCCAAATAACTTTATAGCACAAGAATTTTTACCAGATGAAATTTCTGGCACAAAACTATATGAACCAGGCAATAATCAAAGAGAAAATCAGTTTAAAGAAACTTTAAAACAACGTTGGAAAGACAAGTATAATTATTAGAATTTAATTTGATATTCTTCTTTTACTAGTTGACCTGCTTTATAATATTCAGCAACCCAAATAGCATCTTTTTTATAAAAACTACCGTTTTTATCTTTAATCAAATATGTGTCTTTTATACTGGTTTTTAATAATACAAAAACCACTTCAGGCACAGTATTTACAAGTTGAAATCCATTGTCTATGGCTTGTGCATAAAGAATTGGTGCATTTTTATCTTTTTTTGTTTCGGTATTATTAGTCGAGTTTTCTTTATCAGAATTTAAAACTTTAGGAGCTACCATAGCATTATGTACAACATCTTCTGAAATATTTTTAGCAACAATTTCTTCTTTTTCTAAGTTTTTTTCTACAGAAATTAAAAAAGCATTATAACTATATTCAAAATCTTCCATAGATTCATATGCCATTCTTATAGCATCTTGGTATCCTTTTTTGTAATCTTTTATTTTTGATTTACCGACTTTTGAAGTGTAAATTATTGTACCATAACAATCCTTAATTTCGATTAAATTTTTTATAGTAAGCAATCCAGATTCGTCTTTAACAGAGGCGTATAAAGCCAAACATCTATCTTTAGCTAATTTATTTGGTAGGGTTTCATCACTTAAAAAGACTTTAAACCCTTTTTTCTTTAATAAGAATTTAGTTAGGGAACTTGTTTGATATTGATCTACTTCTTTCAAAAAATCGAACCTATCTGCTACAACAATATATTGATATGCATCTAAATTTGTTTGTTGACTTAGAAGTGAATTACTCACTAAAAGCATCAGTAAAAAAATTGTTTTTTTTATCATTTTTAATTAAATATTACATTAAAACCTACTTGTAAAGATAAACTATTTGCTGCTGATAGGTTTCTATATGATAATAGATTATCGACCATTCCATAAAAATTAACGCTTCCTATTTGTGCAGATACACCTGCTCCAAAGTTGGTAAAAGAAACATCATCAATGGTATATGTAAATTTTGTATGAATTTTATTAGTGATTGATTTTTGATAAAATCCAGTAAAAGCCAATTGAGGATTTAATGGTCTAAACACAGTATGTAATTGAAAACCCAAAGCATCCGTATAAAAATCTTTGAATCGATTGTCATAACAAACCTTGCTCCTTCGTTCTCCAAAACTATACTTTAAAGCAGCATTTATTTTTGTTGGACGCCAAGAAATATAGGACTCTTGGTCTTCTGTAATTGGCAATTGTTCTTTAAGACGCTTATCTATTTCTCCCCAATAATTTCTTGGAGTATTGGCATCAAATGTAAAAATAACTCCTTCATATACAAAATCACCTTCAACTTTAGAATTTTTTATATTGGTTTTATGATTGATGAAACCAACATCTAAAATGCTTCCAGAAATTTCTAGTTGAGGAGACATTTTATAGGTAAAACCAACATCAAAACCTACACCTATATTATCACCTAAAAAAGTATTTTTAAGATATTGACTTGTATCTTCAATATATTGATTGGTTTCGGAATTAACCAAACCAGATGTTCTTGCATTCAAATGTATGTTATTTAAATAATGCGTGTATAAACTATTTACACCTTCAGTAGTTGTAAAAGTTCCTGTATTATAAGTCGATTGCATATTTAAAGCGGAAGAATAGAGTTTAACTCTTGCTCCCAACGTAAGTTGCTCATCAATTTTTTTTGAAAATCCTGCATGGAGAACTCCTAAAACATCTAATTGATATGATATTTCCGAAACTCTAAAATTTTTGTTGAGAAAAGCGTTGTTTCCTTCTGTAAGCAGCGTTAATAAATCTTTAGGAAAATAACCAAAGGCATCTATTTCTTCATAAAAACCAAAACTTATATAAGTTTTATCTTTATAGCGAAAACCACCACTTAAAATCTCTACTTGTGTATTTAGTTTTAAATAATCGTTTGGTCTTAAATTGCTGATGGCTTCAACAATTTTATCATTTATATTTCGATTGTCCACAGCAAAAATATCTTTTAATACAACTCCTTTAGAACCAATTTGAGCAGAAAAACCAGACAAAAAAGGAACTCCCACATGAAACTTATAATTGGTTTCAGCTGCAGGATTTAACAATAGTGTTTGTGGTAATTCTGCAAAATTGTATAGAATTTGTTTGTTTTGTGATGTAGCTGAAAACGCTAATAAAACCTGCAATAAAATTAAAAATTTTTTCATTTTAAAATGCTGATTCTATAAATAATGTTACAGAAGATTTGAAATCAAATTCACTAGGATCTGATGGATTTAGCCCTGTTGTTGAGTTTTCTAAAGATGCTGTAATTTTTACTTGAGTTGTATTTAAAACTTGAAGATTATCAGCAATTATTATTTCTTCTTCAAATGGAGGTGGATTTACATCGAAACTTTCTACAAAAATGGGCGAAAAAGAATAAATTATTATATTGCTACTATTCAAAAAATCTACTTGAATGGTAACATCTCTATCAAATTCGTTTTTAAATTCTGCATTAAAAATCAACTTAACAACGTTATTTCTAAGATACCTTTCATCAAACCCTTTAAATTCGAAAACATCAGATACACTGTTATTTTGTATAGTTCCTGAAGAGTCAAAAAATTGAATAGGTTTTGCAGTAAAAGAAGCTAAAGCAGCTGTTACAACAGGTTTTAATTTGTAGTCTTCAATTTGCGTAAAATCTAGCGTTTCTGTACAACCAGCAACTATACATAATGCCAAAAAAAAGACTATCTGTTTGGGGTATTTCAACAAGTATTTCATGTAGATAAGTAACGCTTATGCTTTTACAAATATTGCTTTAATTCTAAAAGAGATGTTATACTTTTATAAGCAGGATCGTTTTTAGGTTTGTTATCAAAATTGCAATAAATGGCAGGCATGCCAATATTTATGGCCCCAAAAATATCTGCTTCTAAACTATCGCCAATCATAATAGAATTTTCTTGATTTGCGTTGGTAACCTCTAAAGCATGATGAAAAACTTTTGGATTCGGTTTTTTAACACCCACAGATTCTGAGGTAATGATGGCATCAAAATAAGTAAGTAATTTGGAAGCTTCCATTTTTTTATGCTGAATTTCCTGAAAACCATTGGTAATAATATGCAATTGATATTTACCTTTTAAATACTCTAAAATTTCGAAAGTTCCCTCAAAAAGATGATTGAAATCTGGTAAAAACTCAATATATTCAATGGCAATAATATCAATTAAATCATCTGAAATTGTGTAGTTTATACTATCGAATGCTTTTTTTAATCGACCATATCTTAATTCTTTTTTAGATACTTTTTCATCTCTATACAATCGCCAGTATTCAAGGTTTATAGGTCTGTAAACCTCTAAAAAAGCATGTAAATCTGTATCTATTTGTTGTTTTTTAAACACTTTTTCAAAGGTTAAATCAGAATTTTTTTCAAAATCCCACAAAGTATGATCTAAATCAAAAAAGACGTGTTTTATATTTATCATTTAAAGTATATTTGGTAAAATAAATTTATTTGGAAACTAAAGTACATAAAAAACAGTTAACTTTCTTTTATAAGAATATTCTTATAATGTTTAGAGGAACAGCAATTGCACAAGTTATTGCAGTTTTAGGAGCTGTTTTATTAGCTAAAATTTATGGCGAAGAAGGTTATGGCTTGTTTGGCGTATTTATTAGTATTACAAGTATTACCTCTATAATATCTACTTTTCAGTTAGATAAGTGCATTGTTATCTCAAAAAACGAAAAAGAAAGTGCAAATTGGTTTAATTTTTTACTTATTTTAATTCCTGTAATTTCACTATTAATTACACTTATATTAATTTTATTTTCTGATTTTTTTTTAAAAAAAATTGTTGATTTTAATATTTTTTTATTTTCTGCTGTTGGAACTTTATTGTTGTGCTATAATTTGATAAATGAAAGTTTATTTACATTTCAAAAAAGATTTACAATCATATCTAACTCAAAAATTTTTTTAACTATTAGTAATGTATGTCTTCAAATTATTCTTTACACTTATTTTAGTTTAACAGGATTAATAATAGGTTTTTTAAGTTCACAGTTTCTTTTAATGCTATTTTTCTTTTTTAAAAACAGAAAAGTAATTAACAAACCTGATTTTAAAGAAATTAAAGTTGGAATTAAAAAAAGAAGTACAATTTTAAAGTATTTACTTCCATCAAATACCATAAATAGTTTAGCTAATAATTTAATGCCAATTTTAATTCTAGCTTTTTTTGGTGCTAAAGAAACAGGAGTATATTTTTTTAGTATAAAAATTTTAGCAACTCCTTTATTTTTAATATCATCATCAATATCACAAGTTTATTTTCAAAAATCAGCTGAATTACTAAAAGAAAATAAAAAAGCATTACTAAAACTTACCAAAAAAATTGTAATTACAAATTTGCTTATCATGTTTGCTTTTCTTTTGATTATAAACACGATAGGTATGTATTTATTGGAATATTTTTTTAGTGAAAAATGGTTAAATTTAAGAATTTTTACATTAGTATTATCTATCCTTATATTTGCAAGAACCGCATTTAACCCCATAAGTAGTTTAATTGTTGTTCTGAATAAAAACTTTGAAAGTTTGTTATTTAATAGTTACTTATTTTTAATTAATTTAATTGCAATTTATTTTGGATATATATATGATGATATATTAATAACAATTACTATACTCTCTTTTTTAGGTGGTTTAGGCTATCTGACATTACTCATTTATTTTTTGAATCACTTAAAATATTTAATAAAAAAAGATGTTTAAAAAACTAGATTTTTTTCTTTTTGGCTGGATTATAAATTGGTTTTATCCTGAATATTACCGACCAAAATATGGGTATCAGCGTTATTATGTGTTGTTTTTTCAATATTTAGTTCCGCAAAAAATGTTCAGATTAAACCCAAAAGTAAAATGGCCAGTTCATTTTACATCTAAAGTTTTATCACCAGAAAAAATAACTAAAGGAATTTTATGTGATCCTGGAGATAACCTCAACAACTACATACAAGCCAATAATGGTATTGTTTTTGGCTCAAATATAGAGTTAGGTCCAGGAGTTTCTATTATTTCATCAAACCATGAAAGTGATAATTTAAGAGCACATAAAAAAGGGAAATCAATTACGATTGGCAATCATGTTTGGATTGGCGCAAACAGTACAATTTTGCCAGAAGTTACTATTGGAAACAACGTAATTATAGGTGCAAATTCTTTGGTAAATAAAAATATTCCTGCAAATTCTATTGCTGTTGGTAATCCTTGTAAGGTAATTAAGCAAAAGAAAAAGTACGTAGAAAATTTATCGGAATTAATTTTTAACAAAAAAATTCCTAAAAAATATGTGGCGTTTTTGAATGCTAACCTTTAAAAATCTTAATAAACCAAGGCAACTTGTTAAATTTAATTTGCTGATAATTAAAAGTCTCTGCACCAAAGCTCAAAAAAAACTTTGCAATACTGTCCATAGATGAACCCCCAAAATGAAAAAGATCAAATTTTTGTTGATATTTAAAAATTGCACGATCAATTAAAAAAGTATTCTCGCCATTTTTACGATGTTTAAAATCTGTAGAAGAAACTAAAATGGTTACTTTATGTTGATGTTTTAAAAAGAAACCAGATGCAACTAATGCATTTTCTTTATTGTAGATCGAAAGCATCTCTCCTACTCCTTTTTTGATACAAGTTTTAATTAACTCCTCTAAAACTAAGTAGTCTTTATTTGTAATATAAGGTGTTCTTTTACCCACATTATCTTTAAAAAGCTGAATTAAATTTGCTGGAGACTCATTCCATTTTTCAACCAAATTTGCTTTTTCTGCTTTTCTTAAGTCTTTTTTTCTGTCTTTTCTGTATCCCTCAAAAACAGTTTCGTAATTTTCCTTAATCGATACCATTTGCATTTGTTTATCAATCAAAAAACCAGCTTTTTCTTTTACTTCATTATCGGTATTTAACCTTGTTTCTACAGCTTTAAATTTCTTAAAAAGAAAATCAAAAAAAAGTTTAAAATCGATGCAATCATCCAAAGAAAAAATACCCAATTCTAACAACCAAAAAGGTGGGTATACATATTTAATTCCATATTTTTTACGAATGGGAATAGGCATTACAGCTTGGTAATCATCCAAAACCAAAACAGCCCAATTGTCTGCAACAATATCTAAATACCAAGAAAATCCATAGATGTTACTTTGGATTGAATTCTCAATACATTCATCATATTTTGCGACATTTAAGTCTTGTCTTTTTACGTAGTTTATCATTTAAGAAATGGCAACTTTTAACATCGATTCGTATAAGCGTTTCCAACCTTTCCATCGTAAATAATTACTTAAACTTTCGTTGTGGAATAATGTTATAAAAGTTCCGTTTACAGCTTGCACCTCGTTTTTTAAATCTCTAATTCTACCTAAAGATTGTTTTGGTGTTAGCTTCATATAATCGTTTAAAGTAGTATCCATCAACGCAAAAGGATATATTTTTAATGGTGTTTGAATTTCAAAATCCAAATCATAGAAGTAAAAAGGTGTACATGTACTCGCTCTAAAACCTACGTTGCTAGCATAGCCCATAGAATAATCTTCTTCGATTTCTAAATCTATTAAATGTTGATAGGTTTCTGGTAGACTAAAGCGCAAATAGTGTTGTCTAGAAATTTTTACAGGTGTATTTGTTATATGCTCCAAACGCTCTTTTTCTTTCTTTAAAAGTTTCGCTTTGTCCATTGTAAAATAAGAAGGATGCAAACCAACTTTTGCATAATCGCCCATTTCTTTTATGAGCAATCTATATTTACTTTTTGAAGCAGAAACATTGGTATCAAAAGTGGTATAATCGCCAATTAAAAAAAAGAAAATAGTTTTTACATTGTAGGTAGTTTTGAGTCTTAATAATTTTTGAAAGGTATCAAAAGGATCGTCTTTAATATTAAAAATTACGGCTAATCGATACAATACATTTAACAATCTGAATTTAAACAAGTCGTTAAAAAAACCACCAATACTTCTTATTAAGCTTTTGTGTTTATAGGCAAAAGCATTGTCTATATCAATTGTAGAAATATAAGTATAGGTTCTTGTTTTGTAATCGTATTCTGGAAATTTTTCTTTCAGTAATTTTAAAAATTTATACGCCCAAATATCTACTACTGGTTGTTCTAAAAAACCTTTTTTAAACGCTAAACTTTGCTCAGCAGAATAACGTCCATGAAGATCTTTTACGTGTGGCAAATATTCTTCATAACGAGTAACTAAATAAAAACTAGCTGCAAAAATATCAAAAGGGATGGCTGACTTTAAATTGGTGGCGAAAAAACAAGGTACATCGTCCCATTTATTCATTGTAATTTCTAGATCGTTTACACCTTGTTCAAATAATAACGGATTACTTTTTATAAAAAACTCGCTTCCTAAAGGTGTTTTTGTGTACGATAATTTTGGTCCATTATGTGCCACAAATTCTTCTACTTTAGCAGTAAAATCTACAGGAATTAATAAAGTTCTTGTAAGTATATGCTTAAAAATATAACGAATTCTTGGTGTAATTTTATGTGTATAAACTAATATCATTGTTTTGTTTAGTATTCAGTCCTCAGTTGGCAATATTCAGTTGGCGTTTTCAGTCTATTGATGACTGCCTACTGCAAACTGTTTTACTGTCAACTACAGAATCCCTTCATCTGCAAAGCTAAAATAATCTTTTTCAGTAATGATTAAATGATCCAACAATTTAATATCTAAAGTTACACCCGCAGTTTTTATTTTTTGAGTAATTTGTTTATCAGCATTACTAGGCTGTAATTTTCCTGAAGGATGATTATGACACACAATAATAGCCACGCAAGAAAGCTCCAAAGCCTTTTTAAAAAGCAATCTTACATCAACAATCGTGGCTGTTAAACCCCCTTTGCTAATTTGTGTTTTTGCCAAAACTTTATTGGAATTATTTAAGAATAAAACCCAAAATTCTTCGTGATTTAGATCGCCAATAATGGGCTGCATTAAATTAAAACCGTTTTTACTTGAATTTATTTTGGGCTTTTCGAGTGCAATTTCTAATTGTCTTCGTTTTCCCAATTCTAAAGCAGTAATAATAGAAATAGCTTTGGCCTCTCCTATTCCTTTAAATTCGCATAATTTTTCTACGGATAATTTTGCCAATGTATTAATATTGCCCTCTACAGATTGTAAAATTCTTTTTGATAAACCTACTGCGCTTTCCTCTCTATTTCCAGAACCAATTAATATGGCTATTAATTCTGCGTCAGACAACGCTAATTTGCCTTTAGCAACTAATTTTTCTCTAGGTCTATCATCTAAAGCCCAAGTTTTTATGGTAAGTTTTTCCATCATCATTTTTTATAAATGTACAAAAAACCTTGAAAATGCTAAAAAACGTATTTTATTACTTTACCTCCTTAACTCTTCTTATCTTTGCACTCTATATTTATTTTTAAAATATGAAGATTATAATTGCAGGTGCTGGAGATGTTGGTTTTCATTTAGCAAAACTATTATCTTATGAATCTCAAGATACATATATTATCGATTTTGATGGCGATAAATTAGAGTACCTCAACAATCACTTAGATGTAATTACCAAAAAAGGTGATGCAACTTCCATAAAATTATTAAAAGAAATTGGCATAAGTTCTGCTGATTTACTAATTGCTGTTACTGAAAGCCAGAATACAAATTTCACAATTTCTGTAATAGGTAAATCTTTAGGAGCAAAAAAAACCATAGCAAGAATTGATAATCCTGAGTTTTTAAACAATTGTGAAGTAGATTTCACAAAATTCGGTGTAGATTTTATGATATCTCCCCAAGAATTGGCAGCAAATGAGATAAAAATGTTGCTAAACCAATCTTCTTTTAACGATACTGTTCAGTTTGAAAGTGGTCTTTTTAATGTAATGGGTACTGAGCTTTCTTACAAATCTCCTTTGGTAGATTTAACAGTAAAAGAAGCCAAACAAAAGTTTAAAAATGTAGATTTTATTACCATTGCCATTAAAAGAGAAAATGTATCTCAAACGATTATTCCTAGAGGAGATACTGTTTATAATTTAGATGATCAGGTGTATTTTTCTGTACCTAACTATGCTATTAAAGATTTATACCCCATTATTGGTAAAGAACAATTCGATATTAAAAGCGTTATGATTCTTGGTGGTAGTAGCATAGGCGAAAAAACAGCAAGGAATCTTTGTCAAGATAACTTTAAGGTCAAATTGATTGAAAAAAATAGAGAGAAAGCAGAAGCTCTTGCAGAAAATTTATGCGACACTTTAATTATAAATGGTGATGGTCGTGATTTAGAACTTTTAGAAGAGGAGAACATCAGAGAAATGGATGCTTTTGTAGCTGTTACTGGAAATTCTGAAACCAACATCATGTCTTGTTTAGTGGCAAAGTCTAAAGGTGTAAAAAAGACAATAGCTTTAGTTGAGAACATGGATTATATTGATATTTCTCAAACCATAGGAATACAATCGTTAATCAACAAAAAACTAATTGCAGCCAGTAATATTTTTAAACATATTAGAAAAGGTGGCATTTTAGAACTCGCAAATTTACACAATATCGATGCTGAAGTTTTTGAGTTTGAAGTAAAACCAAATGCAAAAGTTACAGAAAAACCGATTAGAGATTTACGTTTTCCAAGAGAAGCCGTTTTTGGTGGTATCATTAGAAATGGAAAAGCGTTAATGTCTTTTGGAAATATGCAAATACGAACTGGAGATAAAGTAATCGTTTTTTGTTTGCCAGAAGCAATTGCTACCGTAGAAAAACTTTTTAAATAAAAATGGGTTCTTTAAATTTAAAAATAATTTACCGATTTTTAGGAATTACAGCCATCTTAAATGGTTGTTTTATGTTTATTGCTTTTCCTTTTAGTTTTTTTAATTTAGAACCTGAAGCTTGGGGAATTTTAAATGCAGGAGTAATTACTGTATTTATTGGACTATTGTTTTTCTTTTTAAACAAACCTAAAAACACAAGCATTCATAAAAAAGAAGGCTATTTAATTGTTACTTTAGGTTGGCTAACATTATCTATTACAGGCATGTTGCCCTATTTATTATCTGGAGCTATACCAAGTATTCCAGATGCTTTTTTCGAAACTATTTCTGGCTATTCTACTACAGGATCATCAATTCTATTAGATATTGAATCCATGCCAAAAGGAATTTTGTTTTGGAGATCTGCCACACATTGGATTGGTGGAATGGGTATTATCGTTTTAACAATAGCCATTTTACCATTGTTAGGAATTGGAGGGATGCAGCTTTTTATGGCTGAAGCTCCTGGCCCATCTGCAGACAAACTACATCCAAGAATTACAGACACTGCAAAACGTTTGTATTTAATTTATGTGGTGCTGACTTTTGCCCAATTTTTTCTATTAAAATTTGCAGGTATGACTTGGTTTGATGCCATAAATCATGCCATGGCTACTGTTAGTACAGGTGGTTTTTCTACCAAAAACAATAGTGTTGCTTTTTACAACAACTTACCATTTGTACAATATATTATCATCTTTTTTATGTTGGTTGCAGGAACTAACTTTGTGCTTACCTATTTTGCATTGAAAGGGAAAATTCAAAAGGTTTTTCAAAGTGAAGAGTTTAAATATTATTTATTTGGCATTATTGGTGTTTCCTCTATTATTACCATTTTAATTTTCTTTTTTCAAGATCCTAATTTGCAAACTACCATTGCACATCCTAAAGTTTTTGGAGAAGCAGAAAGTGCCATAAGACATGCTTTGTTCATGGTAACTTCTGTAGTAACCACAACAGGATTTGTAACTGCCGATTTTACCATGTGGAGTTTCTTTGCTACAGGAATTTTCTTTGCACTCTTTTTTACAGGAGGTTCTGCAGGTTCTACAAGTGGAGGCGTAAAAGTGGTAAGACATATTATCATGCTTAAAAACAGTTTTTTAGAATTTAAAAAAGCGTTGCATCCAAATGCAATTATTCCAGTACGTTATGATGGTAAATCTGTAAACCAAACCATTGTTTTTAATATTCTTTCTTTCTTTATCATATACATGCTAATTTTTATCATGGCCTCTGTAATTTTAACGTTTTTGGGATTAGATTTTTTATCTGCTGTTGGTGCAGCAGCTTCTTCTTTAGGTAATATTGGCCCAGCTATAGGTTCTGTTAGTCCTGTTGATAATTTTGCACACCTTACTTCTGCTGCAAAATGGTTTTGCTCTTTTTTAATGTTAATTGGTAGATTAGAACTTTTTACAGTTTTGATTTTGTTTACGCCTTTCTTTTGGCGTAAAAATTAATAACTCCTCTAGTTTTAGAGGATATTTTTTATTGATTTCATAAAATTCTACTATATATTTTATAAAAAAACAATTAACATTATTTCTATATTATACTATTGCTATCTTACTGTTAAATAGTATTATATACTTTTTTTTGTCCATTTTTTTTGTAACTTAGAAGCTCACAAAAAAAAACAAATTATGAAAAAAGAAAACTTATTAAAAATTGCATTATTTACAATTTCACTTTTATTTACAAATCTCACAATAGCACAAGTTAGTATTGATGCTGGTGCAACTAATTATACTATAAATTTTGATTCTACTTTAAGTGGAGTTAACAATGGTGTTTTTAATGGTTCTGGATTTCAACCAACACCTGCTGGTGGTAACTTAGATGCTGATGCATGGAAAATCATAGGTTTAAGTGATGGAACACATAATTTTGGTGATACTAGTATTTCTGGTGATTTTGCAAGAGGTCAGAAATCAGGAGGTAATTCAACAGGAGGACTCTATGCTTTCGAAATAGCTACTGGAAATTATGCTTTAGGTTTTCAAGCTGGTAATTCTGATTTCACTCCTGGTTCAATTATCTTAAAAATAACCAACAATACATCTAGTACAGTTACAGATGTTGCTATTTCTTATAATATTTGGGAATATAATGACCAAGGAAGAAGTAGTTCGTTAAATTTTTCTCATAGTATAGATGATGTAACTTATACAAATGTTGCTAGTCTAAATTTTACATCAACTGAGGCAGCAAATGGAAGTCCAAGTTGGGTTTCTACAGCAAAATCAACAACAATTAGTAGTTTAAATTTAGCTATTGGAGCCTCTATGTATATTCAATGGACAAGTGATGATGTTGCTGGATCAGGCTCAAGAGATGAAATTGCTATTGATGATATTGTTATCACTGCAACAACAGGTGTCTCTTTACCAACAGTTAGTTTTAATGAAGCAACAAGTTCTGTAACAGAAACTACAACAGATCAAACTGTTTTGATTCCAGTAACAATGGTAAATCACGCAGGTACAGAAATTACATTGTCTGTAACTCCATCTGGCACAGCAGATGTATCAGATTACACTTTAAACACTACTTCTCTAACCTTTAATGCAGATGGTTCTCAGAACGTTTCCTTAACGATAAAGGATGACGTAGACAGAGTTAATGAAACAGTTATTTTAACATTGGCTGAGACTACCAGTACAGGTGTCGTTATCTCTACAAGTGACCATACAGTCTCTATTTCAGATGACGATTTACCAAATATTATTATTAATGAAATTTTAGCTGATCCAGGCTCAGTAGTAGATGCCAATGGTGATGGCGTTTTTGATTCTTCTGAAGATGAATTTATTGAATTCGTAAATACTGATACAATTTCTTATGATTTAACAGGCTATACTGTTGAAGATAGCTCATTACGCTATACTTTTGGTGCAACTACAATACCTGCAGGTGGTTCAGTAGTTATCTTTGGTGGTGGAACACCAACAGGAATTTTAGGAATTTCGGATACAGCTAATGAAAGCACTATTCTAGGTTTAGCCAACACTGGAGATACAGTTTATTTAAAAAACTCAAGTGGTACAATAATAGCAACTTATACTTATGGAAGTGAAGCTAATGACGACCAATCAATTGGTAGAAATGATGATTTAACAGGAGATTTTGTCAAGCATTCTGAAATTTCATCAAATCCTGTAAGTGCTTCTCCAGGAAGATATAATTCTTCTAACTTGCCTTTTTCTACATTAACTTGGACAGGGGCAACAGATAATTCTTGGACAACAGCTTCTAATTGGAGTACAGGTGTAGTGCCAATAGCTAGTGATGATATTCAAATTCTAAAAACCACCAACCAACCAACAGTTAGCACAGCTGTAACAGTTAATTCTGCTACAATAAATTCTGGTGCTACTTTAATTGCCACCAATACATTTACAGGAAACGTAACTTTTAATAGAACTTTAGCAAATGCTGGTCAATGGTATTATATGTCATCACCAGTTGTAGGCGAAACTTATAACGACTCATGGGTTTTAGCAAATTCTGTTGCTTCTGGTCAATTTAATAATAGAGGTATTAGTACTTACGATAATTCTTCTTTTGATACTAATACTGGTGCTGGTGATACAGAAACAGGATTTTGGAGATATTTGCAAGCTACAGGTTCTGATAATTTTAATGTAGGAGAAGGTTATGGATTATATTTATCTGCACCAAAAACAGTTTCATTTTCTGGAACAGGCATTTATACTTCTGATCAAACTTTTACACTTACTCAAGGTGTTAATAATTTTAATTTAATAGGGAATCCATTTACTTCTTTTATTACTTTAGGAACTTTTTATACTACAAATTCTGCAAACATAGATACAGATTTTTATTTTTGGAATGGCTCATCTTATACAACTTTAACTTCTGGTTCTGATGCTACTTATGAAATAGCTCCTGGACAAGGATTTTTTGTAAATGCTACTTCAGCAGCTAACGTAACTTTTGAAATTGCTGATGCTTCTCATCAAAGTACAGATACGTTTAAAAAAACAGCAAATACAAGGCCTGAAATTAATGTAACAGTTAAAGAAGACACTAAAGAAAGTTTTGCAAGAATTTTGTATATCGACGGAACTACAAAGGGTTATGATAAAGGTTTTGATGGAAAGTTATTTGGAGGTGTTTCTCATTCTTTTGTCATCTATTCTGATTTAATAGAAAGTGATGGTAAAAAATACCAATCACAATCTTTACCAAGTTCAGACTATGAAAATATGGTAATTCCAGTTGGTCTTAAAGTTGCAGCAAACAAAGAAATTACGTTTACTGCTGATGCTTTAAACTTACCTGCTGATATCAATGTATATTTAGAAGATAGATTTACAAATACATTTACAAGGTTAGATGAAACAACTAGTTCTTATAAAGTAACATCAGATATTGCTTTAGATGGAATTGGTCGTTTTTATTTACATACAAAATCTAACAGTGCTTTAAATGTTGATAGTGTAACTTTAGAAAACATCAGTATTTATAAAACAAACAATTCGAATTTAAGAATTGCTGGTTTGTCTAAAGGAGAAGCGAATATTAAAGTATATACTATTTTAGGTAAGGAAGTTTTAAACAAATCTTTTACTTCTAATGGCGTTCAAGATATTACGTTGCCTTCATTATCTACAGGAGTTTACATTGTTCAATTAGAAACTGAAACTGGTAGTTTAAACAAAAAAATAACATTAGAATAATTACGAGAATTTTATATACCCAAACATTATGAAGAAAAACAATAAACATAAACAAGAAGAAATTACTCGTAAAGCAGCTATTAAAAAAATAGGAAATTACGGAAAATATGCAGCATTAACTGCTTTAGGAACTTATATGATTTTAAATCCACAAAAAGCACAAGCAGCATCAGCAACTGCACCATCAGATCCTGGAACTGGATTTTAATAAAAATAATTACTACTTTAAACGCCTCAAAATTTTTGAGGCGTTTTTATTTTTATATATTTATAGTAAGTATATTTAGCAACTATGAAATCAATTAAAACGCTGTATAAGGTTATTGAAGACAAAACAATTACTTGGTTTGAAAACACCAATGAATATGTAGTTTTAGAAAATACCACAGCCGATATTTTAAAAAGACTAAGCAAAGGGATTTCTGTTGAAGTGATCGCCAAAGCACTTTCTAAAAAATTAGATGTCCCTATTGAAAAAGCCGAGGATTTTATTCTAAATCTAAAAAAGAATCTTTATGAACCTAAGAATTCCAAAAAGAAAGCTGCTACCAATGACGATAGAGATATAAAAAAACCAACTACGTATCAATTCGTAACGTTTTATAAAATAAATGATGTTATTTTTAAAATTTCGTATTTAAATGATAAAGAAAGGTCTTTAATTCACCCGAAATTTGAACATTTGGTTATTGAAGCTGTTGAAAAATTTGACCATGAATTTGAGGTTTTTATCAGTACTAATTTTATATTTCTTTACGTAAACAAGCACTATATTGGCTCTTGGAATCATTTAGATGTTCATTATTTTCAAGGAAAGTTTTCAATGGAATTCATTCAAAAAATACATCAAAAGAATGAAGAGGAATGGCTAGGTGTTTTTCATGCGTCTGCGATTAGTAATGGAAAAAAATCAATGTTATTTTTAGGCGATTCTGGCAATGGTAAAAGTACATCTTTAGCACTTTTACAAGCCAATGGTTTTACGTGTTTAGCGGATGATTTTGTTCCTGTTGATGCAAAAAATCAAGAGGTATATAGTTTTCCTGCAGCAATATCTATCAAACAGAATAGTTTAAAAACGTTGATGCCAATATATCCAGAACTAGCTACCAGTAAAGAATATAATTTTACAAGACTGAATAAAGTTGTTCGCTATTTAAAACCAAATAACACTGATTTCTTTACACATTTACCTTGCAACGATTTGGTTTTTATCAAATATGAGAAAGATGCAAAACTTAGTTGTAAAAAGATTTCTAAGATTGATGCTTTTCAGCAATTAATTCCAGATTCTTGGTTATCACCCAAAAAAGAAAATGCTCAAGTATTTTTAGATTGGTTTGGTGGTTTACATTGCTACCAATTAACCTATTCTAACAACGAAGAAATGATAAAAACTGTTTCAAATATTTTTAAGAATGACGTATAAAGAAACCTTACTTTTTGTTGCAAAATGCTTGACAATTAACCACGAAGAACACAATAAAACAATTGTTGAAAACAAGCTAAAATCTAACACAGTAGATTGGGAAGCTGTTGTAAAAGTAAGCACAGCTCATTTTGTATTTCCTGCTTTATATTGTAATTTAAAAAAAGCCGATTTTCTTATATATGTACCAACAGATTTGGTTGCGTATATGATACATATTACAGATTTAAATCGTGATAGGAACCAGCAAATTATAACGCAAGCTAAAGAAATTAACAAATTATTACTAGCAAATGAGATTACTCCAATATTTTTAAAAGGAACAGGAAATATTCTAGAAGAATTATATGAAGATATTGCAGAAAGAATGGTGGGTGATATTGATTTTATTTTCTCTAAAGAAGATTACCCAAAAGCTATAGAGGTTTTACAAAATTTCAAGTATTCTAAAGTTCATGACACAACCTATGATTTTCCGATGTTTAAACATTATCCGAGATTACAGAAAGAAAATAATATTGCAGCAGTAGAAATTCATAAAGAATTATTAATTGAAGCATATGCAGATGAATTCAATTATACATTCATAAAAAAAGATGCACAATTAATTAATGGCATACATTTTTTGAGTTTTAAAAATCAATTGAATTTATCGATTATTGCAAAACAAATTAATGATAAAGGGTTTCATTATAAAGATATTTCTTTAAGAAATGCCTATGATGTTTTTCTGCTTTCTAAAAAAACGACTGCAAAATCGGCTTTTAATGATTTTATCAACCTTAAAAATCCTTTAAACTGTTTTTTAGCTTCCTGTTATGCTGTATTTAACAAACCTACATCTTTGGAATATATTGAAACCAAAGAAACCAAAGAATACATTGACTTCTTTAGAAGAAATATAGAGAATAATGCTCAAAGCAAAAAGTTTCATAAAAAAACTGAAACAAAGCTTTTTATAAAGCAAAGACTAAAAATTATTAAAGATTCAATTTTTGATAAGGAAAAAAGAATTTGGCTCATAAAAAGAACAACCGATAAAAACTGGCAGCATGAAAAACTGGTGCAATTAGGCTTGAAAAAATCTAAACCAAACGCTTAACCTCCTCAAAATCTAAACCACCATAATTACCAGAACTCATTAAAACAACTGCGGACTTCTCTAAATTTTCGGCAAACAAAAATTCTTTAAATGTTGCTGGATTGGTATAAATAACCAAATCTTCTCTTTCAAATGCATTGGCTATTTGTTGATGTGTTACCTCTTCCAATTGTTTAATTTTTACTGCATCTGGAGAGTAAAAAACAACGGCTTTATCTGCAAAGTCTAAGGCTCCTTTATATTCTGCTAAAAACTCAGCATTTAAACTAGAATAAGTATGCAATTCTAAACAAGCAAAAACAGTTCTTTCTGCATATTGTTCTTTTACTGCCTTTGTAGTTGCTGCAACTTTACTTGGCGAGTGTGCAAAATCCTTAAAAATAACAGTCGAATTACTTTCTGCAATTTTCTCTAAACGTTTGCTTGCACCACTAAAACTAGCAATCGCTTCGTAAAAATCATCTTCATCTACTTGCATATGTTGACAAATCCATTTTGCGCCTGCTAAATTTTGTAGATTATGTTTCCCAAAAATCTCTAAAGGCAAATCTCCTTCTTCAGTTTCTAAATACGTAATTCCGTCTTTTATAAAATGATTCGGAGTTTCGTAAGGATATTTTTTAATGTGATTTTCAGAAGATTCTACAACGTCTTTTACATGTTCGTCTTCAATGTTATACACCATACTTCCTCCATTGATCATGGAATCTGTAAAAATTTTAAACTGTTCTTTATAATTTTCGAAAGTTGGAAAAACATTAATATGATCCCAAGCAATACCACTTAAAAGCGCAATATTTGGTTTGTATAAATGAAATTTAGGACGCATATCAATTGGCGAACTCAAATACTCATCACCTTCCAAAACCATAAAATCATTTTCTTCAGTTAAATGCACCATCGTCTCAAAACCATCCAATTGAGCACCAACCATATAATCTACTTCTCTTTCATGATAATTTAAAACATGTAAAACCATAGAAGTTATGGTTGTTTTTCCATGAGAACCACCAATTACAACACGCGTTTTATTTTTACATTGTTCATATAAAAACTCTGGATACGAATAAATTTTTAACCCTAATTCTTGTGCTTTTAGCAATTCAGGGTTGTCTTTTTTTGCGTGCATTCCCAAAATAATCACATCTAAATCTGATGATATTTTTTCTGGAAACCAACCAAATTCTTTTGGCAACAAACCATATTTTTCTAATCGAGATTTTGATGGATTGTGAATTGTGTCATCACTACCAAAAACTTGGTATCCTTTTTGGTGTAAAGCAATTGCTAAATTGTGCATTGCACTTCCTCCAATTGCAATAAAATGAATGTTCATAGGTAAAAATTATAAAGGGTAAAAATACAAAAGCTTTGCACAATATGAAATCTCTTTATAGATAAACTCTAAAGTAATTGCGTTAAAATAAATGCCACGAATTCACGAATTTTATTTTTTAAGTAAGTATGTTACAAAAATGTTCGTTAAAATATCGCTCCTATGGAGCTGAAAATCCCAGAGGGATGGAATATTAATAATAAAAATATAACAAAGTTAAATTGAGCTCCAGAGGAGCGGTATATTTAGCACATAATTTTTGAGTAAGCATTTGGAGGTTTATAGTATAATGAATGCGATTCTAGTATAAATGTTATTAAAAAGCAAAAAGTAGATGAACAATAAATTCGTGGATTCGTGGCAAAAATTAACAAAATCATAAACCACCAAACTCAATTAAAAACTAGTTTTACCAACCAAAACAACGTGTTCACTAATTATTGATTGTTTTATAAACTTAAATTCACGTGCTTTATAGTAAAATTCCCGATTTTCGGGAATAATAATTTCAAAAGAAACCAATAAATACAATCTTGAAGATTTTTTATAAATTGATGAATAATGAAAAAATTGACAACAACCATAATAATGATATTCTTATTTTCTTTAACCTCAAATGCTCAAAACGATTTTGAGAAACTTTGGACACAAGTCGAAAAACTTGAGGTTGATGGTTTGCCAAAATCGGCTTTACAAATTGTAGAAGAAATTTATGCAAAAGCAGAAAAAACCGACAATTCTCCACAAATTATAAAGTCGCTTTTTTACAAAAGCAAATTTGCTTTAACATTAGAAGAGGATGCACAATTACAAGTTATTCAAAACTTTAAAAAGCATATTGGTAAAAACCAAGCACCTACAAAAAATGTATTAGAAAATGTTTTGGCAAACTTATATTGGCAGTATTTTACTCAAAATAGATATAAATTTTACAACCGTACAAAAACGCAAGTTAAAATTGATATTAATGATTTTAGAACTTGGGATTTAGATACGTTATTTGAAGAAATTCATATGTATTTTAAAGCTTCTTTAAAAGAAGAGAAACTTTTACAAAAAATTAATATCGAAGAATTTTCAGACATTCTTCAACTTCAAAAAACAGCAAAAATATACACTCCTACTCTATTCGATTTTTTAGCGAATAATGCTTTAAATTTTTACAAATCTCCAGAAAACTCCATCACTAAACCTTCGTATCAATTTACGATTGATAATCCTAATTATTTGAGTGATGCAAAAACGTTCTCTAAATTGAATATCACTTCAAAAGATAGTTTGTCTTTGCAGCTAAATGCTTTAAATATTTATCAAAAATTACTTGAGCTACATACAAAAACCAACAACAAAAAGGCATTTGCAAATAGTAATGTAGAACGTTTGTTCTTTGTGTATCAAAATGCGACTTTCGAAAATAAGGAAAGTATTTTATTAGCAACATTAAAAACATCCGAAGCTAATTTTAAAAATGATGAAGCAAGTGGTTTGTACGCTTTTGAAATTGCTCAAATCTATAAAAATCAATCTAAAAACCAAGAAGCTTTAACAATTTGCAATCGAATTATAAAAGATTTTCCCAATAGCTTAGGAGCACAAAAATGTTTTGTTTTAAAAAGTCAAATTGAACAAAAAACACTTTCTATTCAAGCTGAAGAATTTATTCCTATTGATAAAAATTCGAGACTTTTAGTTACCTATAAAAATGTAAATAAGCTATTTTTTACAGCGTATAAAATCACTCAAAAACAATTATTAGAATTCAATAAAACTTACAAGTTTGATGATAAAAAAGCATTCATCAATAAATTAGAAAAAAACAAAACTTGGCAACATACCTTAAGAAACGAAGATGATTATTTGCAACATTCAACTGAGGTAATTGTCCCAAAATTTGAAGGTGGCATGTATTTAGTTTTGGCGTCAGAAAGTGAAGATTTAAATGTTAATTCAATCTACGGAACTACTACAATTCAAGTAACCAACTTAACATTGATTGAAAACACTTTTGAAGGAACATACAATTTTCAAGTAGTTGATAGAAATACAGGGAAACCTATTAAAAATGCTGAATTACATTTACAAAATGAAAAAAGAAATAATAGCAAATCAATCAACAAAAAATTAATTACGAATAATAATGGTTTTGCTTCTTACAAAAGTAACGACTACTTCAATAATGTAGAAATTATAATTACTACTAAAAATGATTTTGTAATTTTTGATAATAATTATTTATACAATCAAAGTTCTAATAACAATGGTAATAACGTAGATGATGAAATTACTATAAAACCATTTATTTTTACAGATAGAAGCATCTACAGACCAGGTCAAACTGTTTATTTTAAAGCGATCGTTATCAAAAAACAAGGTGATAAATCCGAAGTTTTTAAAAATGAATTTGTTGAGGTAACCTTATATGATGTAAACCAACAAATTGTAAAAACGTTAGATTTAAAACTGAACGATTTTGGTTCTGTTGCTGGCGAATTTATAATTCCAAATAATGGTTTAACTGGCGAATTTACAATCGATGTTGATGAAAGTTCTAAAAAAGAAAGTAAATTTTATGATAATGCAGACTTTGATATTGATTATAATAATTCCGTAACTATTTCAGTAGAAGAATACAAAAGACCAAAGTTTGAAACGGAATTTAAGCCGATTACAGAAAGTTATAAAATAAACGACTCCATTACTATTAATGGATTTGCAAAAGCGTTTTCTGGTGCAAATATCACAGATGCAAAAGTGGTGTATAGAGTCCATAGAAAAGTGCAATATCCAAGTTGGTATTCTTGGAGAAGACCAAACCCTGCTTCTAATTCGCAAGAAATAACCAATGGAGAAAGCATCACAAATGCATCAGGTAATTTTTCTATTAATTTTAAAGCTATCCCTGATGAAAGTGTTGACAAAGAAAGTTTGCCCGTTTTTAATTATGAAATAACTGCGGATGTTACAGACATTAATGGCGAAACAAGAAGTGCTACAACAATAGTAAAAGTAGGCTATCATTCTTTGATTGCAACCATTTATGTAGATGATAAAATTGATAAAAATCAAGAAGAAACTTCTATTAAAATTGAGACAAAAAACTTAAATGGCGAGTTTGTTGCAGCAAAAGGAAGCATCAAAATTCACAAATTACAAGCACCTAAAAATCCGTTAAGAAACAGACCTTGGTCTGCTCCAGAGTATCAAGATATTTCTGAAAATACATTCAGAACCTTATTTCCCAATGATCCTTATTCAGATGATGAAAGTGATTCAACTAATTGGAAAAAAGGCGAATTGGTATTTTCAAGCGATTTTGACACCTCAACTTCAAAAGAAGTTATTATAAAAAATCCTAAAAAGTGGCTTTCAGGTAAATATATCATCATTTTAGAAAGCGAAGATAAATTTGGGCAAGAAGTAAAAGACGAAAAAAGAATTACAGTTTTCTCTACTAGAGATAAAAATGTAGCAGACAATCAACTTTTTACCATCAATACTAATAAAACGTTTTACAATGTTGGTGATCAGGTTGAAATCCAAATTGGTTCTGCATCTAAAAACATGACTGTTATTGTGCAAATTGAAAAAAATTATAAAATTGTAGATACAAAACTCATCAAACTAAATAATTGTGTAGAAACGATTAAAATCCCTGTTAGCAAGAAAGATGTAGGCGGTTTTGCTGTTAAATATCACTTTGTGAATTACAACTATTTTGAAAGTGGAAATTTATTGATTAATGTTCCTCATCCAACAGAGAATAAGATAGAAATTATCACCAATATTTTTAGAGATAAATTACAACCTGGTCAAGAAGAAACTTGGAGTTTTACCATAAAAGATGATAAAAATGATGCCATTGCTGCAGAAGTTATAGCAAGTATGTATGATGCTTCTTTAGATGATTTCAAAGCTCATCATTGGAATTTTAATCCAATTGTTGGGAAGCAAAATTACAGTTCTTACCAAACCAGTAATGCCAACAAAAGTTTTGGGAACACCAATTTTTATATCAGAAATAACGAGAGAAATTATTATCAAATTCCAACAATTGGCAATAATTCCTACAATTGGTTTGGGTTTAGTTTGAATACTAACAGATGGTTAAATCAACAATATTTAAGAGAAACAAAAAACAAACTAGAAACCACAAGAACAGATTTTGATGAAACAGTTACAGGAACAGTTTCTGATGAAAATGGTGAGCCTTTGCCTGGAGTAAACATTCAAATTAAAGGAACAACCTTTGGAACAACTACAGATTTTGATGGGAATTATTCCATCAAAATTAAAAAAGAGGATGTTTTAGTTGTAAATTATTTGGGATATAAGTCAGTAGAATATTTAATCGATTCCCAAACAACTATAGATGTAAAGTTAGAAGAAGACACTAGCTCTTTGGATGAAGTTGTTGTTGTAGGTTATGGAACTTCGAGAATAACTAAATTATCTGCTACAGTTTCTATGGATGAAGCTGAAGAATTTAATTTCGATTCTGGACAACCAGGTGCAAATTCATTAGTCCAATTAAGAGGGATAAATTCTATAGATGGGAATACCAATCCTTTATATATTATTGATGGTGTTATTGTTGATGAAAGTAGCTTCAGGAATTTAACCGCAAATAAAGTTGCAGAAATATCAGTTTTAAAAGACGCTTCAGCAACTGCACTTTATGGCTCAAGAGGTGCAAATGGTGTTATACTTATCACAACAAAAGCTGGTCAAGAAAAAATAGATGCAGCCTTATCGCAAGTTCAAGCACGAAAAGATTTTAAAGAAACTGCTTTCTTTTATCCACAGTTAACAACAGACAAAGAAGGCAAAGTTAGTTTTTCTTTTACAATGCCAGAAGCATTGACAAGATGGAAATTACAAGTATTAGCACATTCAACAACCTTGAAATCAGCTACAAAAACTTTGCAAACGGTTACTCAAAAAGAATTGATGGTCGTACCAAATGCACCAAGGTTTTTACGAGAAAAAGACACAATTACATTGAGTGCAAAAATTACCAACTTAACCAATAACCAATTAAGTGGTTTTGCAAAACTGATGTTTACAGATGCTATTTCTGGAAAAGAAATTGATTCAGAATTACAAAACATACATTCAAACAAGAATTTTACAGTTGATAAAGATGGAAATACAAATGTTTCTTGGAGTTTAGCAATTCCAGAAAACATACAAGCTGTGCAATATAAAATAGTAGCAAAAGCTGGCGACTTTTCTGATGGAGAACAAAATGTGTTGCCTGTTTTAAGCAATAGAATGTTGGTAACAGAAACGCTTCCAATGTGGGTTAAAGCAAATGAAACCAAAACTTTTACGTTGGATAAATTGAAAAATTCAACTTCATCAACTTTAAAAAATCATCAATTAACTTTAGAAATGACCTCAAATCCTGTTTGGTATTCAATTCAGGCTTTGCCCTATTTAATGGAATATCCTTATGAATGTTCAGAACAAATATTTTCTAGATATTATGCAAATACGTTAGCGAGTTTTGTAGCGAATTCAAATCCTAAAATTCAAGATGTATTTAATGCTTGGAAATCTTCGGATGCACTTTTATCGAATTTAGAAAAAAACCAAGAGTTAAAATCATTGATCATTCAAGAAACGCCTTGGTTAAGAGATGCACAATCTGAAACCGAACAAAAAAAGAGAATTGCGCTGTTGTTCGATTTGAATAAAATGAAAAACGAGCAAGAAAGAGCCATTAAAAAATTGCAAGATAACCAAATGAATTCTGGTGGCTTTCCTTGGTTTAAAGGCAGTAAATACGCAAACACATTTATTACGCAGCATATTGCCACTGGTTTTGGACATTTACAAAAGTTAGGTGTTACTGATTTTGATGCATCCACCAAAAATATGATTGAAAAATCTGTTAAATTTTTAGATGCTGAAATTTTAGAAAATTATGAAAAACTGTTAGAAAATGCTAAAAAAATTAAAGTAGCATCAAAATCTAAAAAAGAAGGAGAAAAGAAATATGAAACTTATTTAGCTAAAAACAATTTGAATTATTCTACGATTCAGTATTTGTATATGCGTAGTTTTTATGGTGATATTTCTTTAGATGATAAAACAAAATCAGCTGTTACCTATTATCAGAAACAGTCTGCTTCCTATTGGAAAGATTATAATTTATATGCGAAAGGACAAATTGCCTTATCACTTTTTAGAAATAACGAAAAAGCGACTGCAACTAAAATTCTTAAATCATTAAAAGAAAACTCGATAACTTCTGATGAATTAGGAATGTATTGGAAAAACAATACTGCTGGTTATTACTATTATCAAGCACCTGTGGAAACTCAAGCTTTAATGATTGAAGCTTTTTCTGAAATTGAAAACAAGGTTGAAACGATTGATAACCTTAAAATCTGGTTGTTAAAAAATAAGCAAACCAATAGTTGGAAAACTACAAAAGCAACTACAGAAGCTGTTTATGCTTTACTATTAAATGGAAGTGATTGGGTTTCAATTAATGAAACAGTTGCTGTGAAAGTTGGTAATCAACAAATAAATCCATCAGAAATAGAAAATGTACTAGTAGAAGCTGGAACTGGATATTTTAAAACTTCTTGGAATACTGATGAAATAAAACCAGAAATGGCAACAATTACCATCAACAAAAAAGAAAAAGGAATTGCTTGGGGTGGTTTATATTGGCAATATTTTGAGGATTTAGATAAAATTACATCCGCAGAAAGTCCGTTAAAATTAAATAAGAAATTATTCTTAAAAGTAAATACAGATACAGGAAAAGAATTGAAAGAAATCAACAAAAACACCACTTTAAAAGTTGGCGATTTACTTACTGTAAGAATTGAATTGCGTTCTGATCGAGATATGGAATTTATTCATTTAAAAGACATGAGAGCATCTGGAGTTGAGCCAATTAACGTATTATCAACCTATAAATGGCAAGATACTTTAGGCTATTATGAAAGTACAAAAGATGCATCAACTAATTTCTTTTTTGATAGAATTCCGAAAGGTGTTTATGTGTTTGAATATGATGTTCGTGTAAACAATGCTGGGAATTTTAGCAACGGAATTTCTACCATCCAAAGTATGTATGCACCTGAATTTAGCAGTCATTCAGAAGGGATTAGAATCAACGTAGAAAAATAAATATGAAATACTTTTTAGTAATCTTTTTGTCGATAATTAGTTTTGAAAATTATGCTCAAACAAATCAAAAATCTAATATTGAAAATATAAAAAAACATCTTTCTGTTATCACAAAAACAGAAAAGCCTAGGAATTTTAAAAATTTAGAAACACTAAATTTTGTTGCTAATTATATCAAACAAGAACTAAATAAAGTTTGCGATTCAGTTGAATTTCAAAATTTTAATGTTGCTGAAAATGAATACAAAAATGTAATAGGATCTATAGGTTTAGAACATCAACAAAGAATAATTTTTGGTGCTCATTATGATGTTTGTGGAGATTCTGATGGTGCAGATGATAATGCAAGTGGTGTTGTTGGTTTGTTAGAGTTAGCCAGATTATTATCAAAAGAAAAGCTAAATTATAGAATTGATTTTGTGGCCTATAGTTTAGAATAACCGCCTTTTTTTAGAACAAAAAAAATGGGAAGTTATATTCATGCAAATTATTTGTATAAAAATAAAATACCTGTAAAGGGAATGATTTCTCTTGAAACAATTGGTTTTTATAGTGATAAAGTTGGTTCTCAAAAATTCCCAATTGCAGGAATGGAAAAAATTTATGGCAATGTTGGTAATTTTATAACTGTGGTTCAAAACAATAAAAATGAGTCTTTTAGCAATGAAGTTAACAGTTTAATGAAAAGAGAAAATTTAATTAACACAAAATCTTTTAAAGGAAATTCTCAAATTTCTGGAGTAGATTTTTCTGATCATTTAAATTATTGGAAACATAATTTTGAAGCTGTAATGATTACAAATACTGCTTTTTTTAGAAACGAAAACTACCATACTTCTAAAGACAAATTAGAAACTTTAGATTTAGTTAAAATGAATTTGGTTATTGAGCAATTGTATACTGTTATTAAAAAAATTGAATAATTTTAGCACCAGAATTTCTACAATCCAAAGCATGTATGCACCAGAATTTAGCAGTCATTCAGAAGGTATTCGTTTAAAAATAATTAAGTAATCATAAGTGTTAATAAACTTTCTGATTGCGTTAATTAGTAATGCTATTTATATCTAATATTGTGGCTCAAACAAAATGATATAAATTATGAAAAAAGTACTTTTATTAGTAGGATTTATAGTGAGTTCAGTAGTATCAATAAATGCTCAGGATATTTCTGAAAATGCAATTGGTTTACGTTTAGGATCTGATGATGGTTTTGGAGGAGAAATTTCTTACCAAAGAGCGTTAGGTGGTAATAACAGACTGGAAATTGATTTAGGTATACGAAATAGTAATGATTATGATGGTTTTAAAGCAACAGGTTTATACCAATGGCTTTGGAATATTGAAGGTGGATTTAACTGGTATGCAGGTGTTGGTGGTGGTTTAGCAAATTACAATGGAAACAACAACAATGATTTTTCTGAAACTTTTATTTTTGCTGCTGGTGATATTGGAATTGAATACAATTTTCCAAGTACTCCAATTTTACTTTCTTTAGATTATAGACCAGAATTTGGTTTTGGAAATCGTTTTAATGACTTTGGCAACGATGTTGCTTTGGGAGTTAGATACCAATTTTAATTTAAAAAAATATTAATAAAGAAAATCCTCTAATTAATTTTAGAGGATTTTTTTTGAGATTATTTTAGTTTTGGTGGATATTTCTCCAAAATATTTTTTATAATTTCTTGAAAATGAAGTTCTTTTTCTTCAGGTTTTCTTTTCTCTTTTATTTTTGAATTTAAGACAGCTTCCCAAAAAAGTGTATTATTGCTTGCATCTACAAACTCAACAACAAACTCTTCATTTAACTTATTACCACCAATTGGGATACCTCCAGAAACGCCAAAACCACCATTTCTATTTCCACTTCCTATTCCAATGCCAATGGTGTTATTATTGTTTGCTTCTGATATTTTTGAAATAATATTGATAAAAAAATCAGGATTTTCAGATTCTTGAACTCCTAAAGTATTCAACTCAGTTTTCATTATGGAAATAACTCGTTTTACATCTAATTCATTGAGTCCTTTTCCAACATCTTCATAAAAAGCATACGTTCTAAAATTCGAAAAATTAACTTGACCATCATAATCTGTAATTACTTTAGATGATGAACAACTCATCATCAAAACCAAAAACAAATAGTGTACATTTTTCATGATGTTATTCTTTTAAAACAACTCTAGTTGGTGTATCTTTTCCGTTAATAATGGTTTCAGTACCTTTTGCAACAGCCTGAATTGTTTGTGTAATAATCGTCATATTTAAGGTTTCTGCTTCATCAGAAACTTTGTGATAATCAGGATCTGTATCTATTGCAGTTGTAGAAAAAGTATGCGAAGGTACCCCTAAACGTGCTAAAGATGCATTGTCTGATCTAAAAAATAAATTAAAATTTTTATACGGATCAGGAAATAATTGATAGCCAGAACCTTCTAAATTTTTCTGAACAATTTTCCCAAAATCCGATCTTTCAAAACCTGTTAACCAAGCTGTGTTTGGTCCAAAACTTGGTATTTTACCAATCATTTCTAAATTAATTCCTGCAACAAATTTGCTAGCATCAATTCCTTTTCCAAAATATGTTGAACCAATTAAGCCCATTTCTTCTGCAGTAAAAGCTGCAAAAACAATAGTTCTTTCATTCCCAACTTTCTTAAAATATTCAGCTAAAGCCAAAACTCCTGTCACACCAGAAGCATCATCATTGGCACCATTGTAAATTTTATCTTCACCTTTTCCTTCATTTCCTAAATGATCATAATGTGCAGAAATAATTACATATTCATCTTTTTTACTTTTACCTTCTAAAACCCCAATAATATTAGCACTTGTAATTTCTTCCTTACCTCTTCTTGGAGTAAAATTAAACGTTTGTCTATAAGTTTCTAAACCATCAAAAGTGGTTAAACCAATTCTTTTAAATTCATTTTCTATATATTTTGCAGCTTTTTCAATTCCTGGAGTTCCAGATTTTCTGCCTTCCATTTCATCGGATGCTAATGTGTATAAATGTTTTTTAACAATTAAAGAATCTATAAAGAAAGTGAGCATTACTGTTTCTTTTATTTCTGATTTAGATTTCTCTACAATAACATTTTTTGTGCTATTACAAGAAATTATACTTATTGATGCTGCTAAAAGAAAAATTATTTTTTTCATTATATATTGATTTTTAAGTTGCTAAATATAGCATTTATAACGCTTAAATTTTATGTATTTTTGTTTAAAATTTACAAAAAATGATTTTATCTGAAATTCCGAACATAAAAAATATTGATGCAAATAACTTTTTTCTACTTTGTGGACCTTGTGCTATTGAAAGTGAAGAAATGGCCCTAAGAATTGCCGAAAAAGTAGTAACAATTACTGATAAATTAAAGATTCCTTATATTTTTAAAGGCAGTTTTAAAAAGGCTAACAGAAGTAGAATTGATAGTTTTTCTGGAATTGGAGATGAAAAAGCTTTAAAAATTTTACGCAAAGTTTCTGAAACTTTTAATGTACCAACTGTTACTGACATTCACGAAAGTTCAGATGCTGCAAAAGCTGCTGAATATGTAGATGTTTTGCAGATTCCTGCATTTTTGGTTCGTCAAACAGATTTGGTGGTTGCTGCTGCAGAAACTGGTAAAGTTGTCAACTTAAAAAAAGGACAATTTATGAGTCCTGCTTCCATGAAACACGCCGTTCAAAAAGTATTAGATGCTGGCAATCACAAAGCTTGGGTCACTGATAGAGGAACCATGTTTGGCTACCAAGATATGATTGTAGATTTTAGAGGAATTCCTGAAATGCGTGCTTTTGCGCCTACAATTTTAGATGTTACACATTCTTTGCAACAACCCAATCAAGTTGCTGGCGTTACTGGTGGAAGACCAGATATGATTGAAACCATTGCAAGAGCAGGCATTGTAAATAACGTAGATGGCTTGTTTATCGAAACTCATTTTGACCCTGCAAATGCAAAATCTGATGGTGCAAATATGTTGCATTTAAACAATTTAGAAAAGTTGTTAACCAATTTGGTTGCCATTCGTAAAACTGTGAATAGTTTACAATAAGCTCATTTTTATTTGGGCGTTTTAACAGGCTTTCCACTATATCTTTTTTCTGAAAAAGAAAAAAGGATGTCGTTTCAATCCTTAACGCAAATGGCAAGTTTATATAAACATTACATAAAAGGGCACAATATTTGACTTCTAAAAGTGTTTAAACTTTTATAATGAAACAACTTATTTTTATATTTCTATTTATTTCGTTTGCTACATTTTCTCAGAATTTTGATGCTGTTGATGCTAAAGTTGTAACCTATCTAAGATTTAATAAGGTAGAAGATTTAGCTAACCAAATTGAAAAAGATTTTAAAACAGATGCTGATAAAGCAAGAGCAGCATTTTTCTGGATAGCAAAAAACATTCGCTATAATTTAAAAGAATATTACAATCCAAAAAAAAGAAGTTATCGTTTTAAATTTTCATCAGAAGAAGATCGACTTCAAAAAATACAAGCCATTAATGATTCATTTATTGCAGCAACCTTTAAAAGCAAAATGGGCGTTTGTGAAGAATATGCACAATCATTCAAAAAAATATGTGATTTACTAAATATTGAAGCTGCTGTGATTAAAGGAAATGTTAGAAGTGATGCTAGAGAAATTGGAGTAATTTCAAATACCACCAACCATGCTTGGAATGCTGTTAAAATTGATGGAAAATGGCAAATTTTAGATGCAACTTGGGCAGCTGGTTATGAATATAATGGAAAATGGGTTCGTAAATTTAACGAGTATTTTTACAACATTCCAACAAACAAAATATTTAAAACTCATTATCCAAAAGAAGCTATTTGGATATTGCATTTTGGAAGAATGAGTTTGGAAGAATTTTACAATCAACCAATTTATACCAATACATTTTTAGCCTTAGAGGCTGAATTGATTGCTCCAAAAACTGGTTTTATCAACCTAAAAAAAACAGAAAATATTGAATTAACGTTTAAGAATTTAGATACAAATTCTCAAATTATTTATGGAATCACAGGTCAAAAGTATGCACAAAAACCTATGATTACTATTAAAGATAATATTGCTACTTTAACTATAAAAAATCCGAATAGAAATGCAGATTTAACATTGTACATTAACAATAATGATGCGCTACATTTTAAAGTTAATGTTGAATAAATAAACTTCTCGATACAAAATTTCTGAAAAAGAAATTTCACTCGAACTGACAGATTTTTAGTTTCTTTTATAAAATCCTTTCTCTTTTAGTTGATGCGCTTCTTCTAAAACAGCTAATAAAATTTCTTCATTGATTTCATCAACTGAAAAATAACGTAAGGATTTTACTACTTTTCTGTTTTCTGTCACTAAAAATTCGGTGTATTTAGTTAAATGTGCAGACACCCAAAATGCAACATCAACAAAACCTTTTTTGTGAGATGCATTTAAGTAACAAAAAGGTTTGTCTTCCAAATAATAAACAGGCAATCGCCATTTGTATTTCAAATCTACTGTTGGAAATGCACTCTCAATTAGAATTTGCACATGCAACAACATCGATTTAAAAGGTTCTGGCTGTTTTAAAATATATTCTTCTGCAGGTTTCATTTGTGTATATTTGTGAAAGTTATAAAAATTATGAAAACAGACACTACTTCTCAACTAAATTTTTCTTTAATTGGTTTTACGAGCATTCAAATTGGGATCTATATTTTACTAGCAGCTTATGCCATAGAAACGTTACTTTTAAATTTTATGGAAACTGATACTTTAGGGCTTTCATCGGAAATAAATTTAGTAATTGCTATTGCAAGTATTACGTTTTTTACAGTTCTATTTTCATTTTTCGCGATGTTTTTTAAAGGAAAAAGAAACGCTAAAAAACAGCAACTACAACTTTGGAATCAAAAATCAATTAGTACCTTCTGGATTATTTTTGTTTCTTTTTTAGCTATTTATGGAATACTATATTTGTTTTACACTCAAAACCTGGAAGACTTTATAACTCCCACTTTTTTAATTTTCTACGGACTTTTACTGTTTGCATTTCACAAAAAAGAACGAAAAAACCTTTTAATTATTAGTGGTATTTGCATCTTATTTTCTATAATTTGCTTTATGATTCCTAGTTATTGGTATTCTGCTTTGGTTATTTTAGGAGTTGCTCATATTACTTATGGAGTTGTTGTAAAAGAGTAATTTACACATAAAATTTCACAAACTTTTTTAGATTATATTTAATTTACATTTTTATAGAAATCAAAATATTGTTAGATAATTTACACCTAATATGAGTTGATTAACTAATAAATTAAACTTAAGAACAGTAATATTATTGAAGCCTTAAAAATCAAACTTTGTTAGTTTTTTACAGGAATAACTAAAGTTGGTATTTTAGAATTTTTAACAATACTTGTAGCAATATTTCCCATAAATACATCTTCTAAAAAACTGTGGCTATGAGTACCAATAACTAATAGATCTGCATTCCATTCTTTAGCAAAATTAAGAATTTCATATTCAGGATTTCCATCAAGTACCTTAACTTCAGTGGTTGGTTCTCCTAAATATTTTGCTGTGGAATTAAGAAAAGATTTAGCTTCTTTTTCTAAACTTTCTACAATTTTAATATTCTGATTTACTAAAAAACCATTATAATTCATAATAGGGTCATATCTATTTACATAAAGTCCAGCATCATAAACTACGTGTATAAATACAACTTCAGCTTTCAAAGCTTTTGCATAATTAAGGCCTGTTTGGGCTATTTTTTTAGCTGAAGGACTTGTGTCTAAAGCAATACAAATTTTTTTCATAATTATTGTTTTTTTTTAAGATGTTAATTTTTTAATACTATTTAAAATACTCAGAATTAAACGTTTGTTCTCAAAAATAAATATTTATACAAGCTTAACAAAATTAAAAGTACATTCTACTAGAATATAAAATTATTTGAGCACAAATTAAATAATAAGTGATTTTTAAATCTTAAATTCAATTTAAACAATAAATGCGTTTTTTATATTTTTTTGATTTTATTTAAATTTTATTAGTAAAATTAAGAAATAAGTATTTACTTTGTATTTCAAAGTTCTTTAAAAATGAGTCAAGAAGATTATTTAAGAGACATATCAGAAATTAAAACATTAATGAATAAATCATCGAGATTTATTTCTTTGAGTGGTTTGTCTGGTATTTTAGCAGGAATTTATGCACTAATAGGTGCAGCTTTTGCTTATTGGTTAGTTAGCAATAGTGGAAGAGAATATTTAATTTTAGACGGAAAAGTTTTTCGTTTGATAATTTTAGATTTAATAGTAATTACTGTATTAAGCATTGGAACTGCCATTTTTTTAACCACAAAAAAGGCAAAAAAGAACAATGAAAAAATCTGGGATTCTTTAACCAAAAGATTGTTAACCAGTTTTATTGTGCCATTATTGGCTGGCGGAATTTACATTATTATTATTTTAAGTAACCAAAAATATGGACAAACTGGAGCTTTAATGCTACTTTTTTATGGTTTGGCTTTGTTAAATGCATCAAAATATACCTTAGGCGATATTAAGTATTTAGGCTATACTCAAATTGTTTTGGGATTAATTTCTGCTCTATATCCTGGTTATGGATTCTGGTTTTGGGTAATTGGTTTTGGCTTTATGCACATTATTTATGGTGCAATTATGTACTTTAAATATGATAAAAAATAGCCCTATTTTTATATTTTAAATAAAAATTCGTTTGAAAAACATAATTCTTAACATAAATAAAGCTTTCGATCATAGAATACGACTAGGAATAATGTCGGTTTTAATGGTAAACGAATCTGCCGATTTTACAACCTTAAAAGAATTATTAGGAGCAACAGATGGTAATTTAGCAAGCCATACAAAAGCTTTGGAAAAAGTAGATTTTATAAAAGTAGAAAAACAATTTATTGGAAGAAAACCAAATACAAAATACATAGCCACCAATTTGGGTAAAATGGAATTCAAAAAACACATTGAAGCACTCGAAAAATTAATCAAAAACAAATAAGCTATTTTTTTAATTTATTACTTTGAAATACAAAGTACTTTTAAAAATGAGTATGAGAAAGAAATTTATTTATTGGCTCTTTGAACATTCACAAAGAATGTACATCAAATTTAAGAACAAAACTCCTTGGGGAATTACTTCTAAAGAGCTCCTAACCTACTCTAAAGATAGTTTTGGGTATCATTTAGGCAAACTTTTAGTAGATAACAATTTCGAATTATTACCCAAAGTAGAAAGACACGATTGTTATCACTTATTAACCAATTATGGCACAAAAGTAGAAGATGAAATTGCCTTACAATACGTATGTTTTGGCAATGGAAAAAGAAGTCCGTATTTACTTGGTGTGCTTTTCATTGGCACAATTCTACTGCCTGAATATTACAAATATTATTTAAAATCTTACAAATTGGGCAAAAACTGCAACCAATTTCATCACTTTAATTATAAAAATATTTTACAATTTTCCCTACAAGATATAAGAGAAAGCATTTTTAACAAACAACAAATTTTACAAATTCAATAATTATGGAAACGAACAAAGAACAAACAGGAAAAATTGGTAAATGGGCCAAAAAATCTATAACAGCAAGAATGTTAATGGTAGGTGTTTTAATTATTATTTTAATGATTCCACTTTCTTATATTGAAATGCTAATTACAGAAAGATCCATGAGACAACAAGATGTTGTTCGCGAAATCAATCAAAAATGGGCAGATGAAGTTTTAATTTACGGCCCAATTTTAAAAGTACCTTATAAAGTTTTTACCACAAAAAGTACTTATGAAGAAAAAACAAAAACTTGGTTAAAAGAAGAAATTGAAAGCATAAAATATGCATTTTTCTTTCCTGAAAAACTGGATATTATATCAACTATAAACCCTGAAGAAAAAACTAGAGGCATTTATAAAACTGCTGTTTATCAAAGTGAAATAGAAATAAATGGATTGTTTACCAAACCAGATTTTTCTGAAAAAGAAATTAAAGATGAACATATTCTATGGGATAAAATTAAGTTAATTGTACAAACCACCAATTTAAAAGGCGCTAACAGTTTATTTGAAATCAATATCAATAAAAACGTTTATCCTTTTTCTTCATCGCATTTTAATGATAATTATAACTCAAAAAATTATAGTAATCAAAATGCTGTTTCTCTAAATGAATTAGAGAGTAAAACATTAGAACTTACTGATATTCCCAAAGAAAAGAAAGTGTCTTTTGCTATGAATATCAACATGAAAGGAAGCAAGCAAATACAATTTATTCCTATTGGTAAAGAAACCAATGTAAATGTAAAGTCGGATTGGAAAACAGCCAATTTTATAGGCGAATATTTGCCTTATAATTCAGATAAAATTACAGAAGAAGGTTTTAATGCAAAGTGGAAAATATTAGACATAAACAGACCTTATTCGCAACAATTTTTTAAAGGAATTCCAAACTTAAAACAATTTGCTTTTGGTGTTAACTTTATGATTCCAGTAGATGAGTATCAAAAAAGTGAACGTTCTGCAAAATATGGGTTTCTTGTAATTGGTTTAACATTCTTAATTTTCTTTTTAATACAAACCATGAGTAAAATTCATATTCATCCTTTTCAATATTTAATGATTGGAGTTGCGCTCACCATGTTTTACACGTTACTAATTTCAATTTCAGAACACAGTAGCTATTTAAAAGCCTATTTAATAGCAGGTTTTGCAGTAATTAGTTTAATAACATTATATTCTAAATCAATCTTAAAAAACGTAAAGTTTCCAATTTTTATAGGTATTTCATTAACAGCATTGTACACCTTTATATTTGTTATTATTCAATTAGAAAACTATGCTTTATTAGTAGGAAGTATTGGGCTATTTTTAATACTTGCAGGTGTTATGTATGCTTCAAGAAAAATTGATTGGGAAAATAATTAACTAGTAGTTCCAAGATTTGAGCAAAATCTCTTCTAAATTTTATGCGATTTTGCTTTTTTGAAAGATAAATTAATCAAAAAAATCCTTCGATAGCCTCAGGAAAACATTTTTTAGATTTTAATTGTGCACATGAATTCTGAAAAAAATATAGTATCAAAATTAAATTAACAAATGCTTTCTCCAATTTTTATAACAAAATGTCAGTCTGATCTTGTCGAAAACTTCTAGATTTTATTTTAATTAGAAATGTAATAAACTAATACAATATATATGATGAAATTCAACCTAAAATATTTCCTAATTTTCTTACTACTCTTTTTTTCAGAAATTATCATTGCAAAATACACAACAGGTTTTATAAGACACACAATTGGCGATTATTTAGTTGTAATCTTACTCTATGCTCTTATTAAAAGTTTTATAAAATTATCAAACCTAAAAACAGGAATTATTGTTTTAATAATTGCTTATATGGTTGAATTTTTACAACTCACAAATCTCCAAAATTTTTATCCTGATAAATATGTACATGCACTAAAACTGGTTTTAGGGACTTCCTTTTCAATTGGCGATTTAGTAGCTTATACTTTAGGAATCATCACAACTTTACTAATTGAATACAAACCAAAAAAGCAACATGAAAAAACTATTTAAATCTATAAAAGGATCTTTATTAATATTGGTTTTGTTTTGCATTTTTCTTTGGTTGATAAGAATCTCAATAACCAAGTCTTTGTTTTTTGGTTTTTTAATTTGGAACTTATTTTTAGCAATTATTCCTTATTGCATATCAACAATTGTAAAAGATAAGATGCAGCAATCATCTAAATTAAAGTTGGTTTTAACACTATTAATTTGGTTACTTTTTTTACCAAATGCACCTTATATTATTACCGATTTTATTCACTTACATCATATAAAAGCGAACATAATTTGGTTGGATATTTTTATACTATTCGCTTTTTCATCAACAGGTTTACTCTTTGCAATACTATCATTAACTGACGTTTACAACATAATAAAAAAAAGATGGAACTTACAAAACGCAAAATATTTTTTAATATCAGCTACTTTTTTGTGTGGCTTTGGCATCTATTTGGGCAGATTTTTAAGATTCAATTCTTGGGATGTTTTAACAAGTCCATTGACTATCGTAAAGAAAAGCTTTTTAAGTATAAATGACCCAAAAACTTGGTTTATAACCATCAGTTTTGGATCATTTTTATATCTATTATTTTTATTTTTTAACAATGTAGAAAACAACTTGTTAAAGAAACAAAAACATTAATCATTCTTTATTATTGGTAATTTTTCTTTTTTGTGATATTAGAATTCCTAGTAAAACTCCAATTGCAAAACTGCCCAAAATTATCAAAACTTTAGAAATGGATAATTTCCAGAATAAAAATTTAACATCTGTAATTTCAGCATTTTGTAAAGAAAAAACTACAATAATAGCTGCAAATATTAAAATCAGTATAGTTTTAGTTTTCATTTTTTAATTAATTTTTAGGAAACTTCGTAATTTCGAAAGCTGCAGATGCTACTTCTATTCTTCCTTCAGAGGCTTTTATAGCTGATAAAATCTTATCAAATAAATTAGATTTTGTACCTCTTCTTGATTTGTAATCTACAACATATCTTAAGGTTAAAGTAATCCAGTTTTCATCAAAAGTCATAGAAACCATGGGTGCAACTCTTGCATTTTCTATGCTGTAAGTTCCTATCATTTGATCCCAAGCAATTTGAGATGTTTTTGAAAAATCGCCTACTTCATCTTCTAAAATTTGTGTAAATATTTCTTTGGCATATTTATAATCACCTTCTGTTTTTATGGGAATTGTCATTTCATCCCACAGAAAAGGAAAATCGCCAGAATAATTATAAACAGGTTCTTTAAACACAAAACTGTTGGCAATTCTTACCATTTTTCCATTATACAAATCGCCATTTACCCAATCACCTATTTCCATCAAAGTCGTTCTTAATAAGCCAATATCAATAACATCACCTTTAATTCCACCTAATTTTACACGATCGCCAACTTTATAGAAATTACTAGTAAAAACGGTAACATAACCAGCAACACTTACAATAACTTCTTGCAATGCAAATGCAATTCCTGCACCTGCAACTCCTAAAGCTGTTCCAATTCCATCTAACTTTGTATTAAAAATGTATAAAATTCCGAATACAAAAAGAATATAGCCTCCTAAGTTGATTAGTTTTTTAAATTTATATTTAGAGCTATTGTCTTTTGCTATTTTAAAAGCGGCTTTTTGAAGTACTTTAACAATTGCATATACAATTAAAAAAAGCAAAAAAATAGATGCCGTTTTTGTAAAAATAGGATGATTTAATATTTCGTGAAATTCCATGTAATTTGTCAATTTTATTTTTACAGTTCTTTATAAAAGTAACGTTTTTTGCTATAATTTAAAACTATTAAGAAAAATCGCGCTGAATTTTACGAACAATGTCTTCTAAACCATTCAACTGAAGTTCATAAACCAATTCCATTTGTTTCCCTAACTTTCCATTTGGAAACCCTTTGTTTTTATACCAAACTATATAATGTTCAGGTAAATCTATTAAAAAACTACCTTTAAATTTACCAAAAGGCATTTTCATTTTGGCTAAATCTATTAAAAATTGTTGATTTTGTTCCACTATTTTGTTTATTTGGTTATTTGGTTAAATTAAAAAAACCAAAATGGGATATAACAAAATAAAGTGCTTTTTAAAATTAATTTTATAACTGAAACTGAAAACTGCGACTGCCTATTCAACTACTACCAAATTATTCCTTACCATCAACATAATCTTGTAAATAAGAAAAACGTTCTGTTAATTTTCCGTTTTCGGTCATTTTTGCACGTTCTAAAACTCCATCTTTATCATTATTAAAAAAAGCTGGAATTACATTTTCTAAAAACATTTCACCAAAACCTTCACTGGCATCTTTTGGAAGTTCACAAGGTAAATTATCTACAGCCATCACCACTATTGCATCTTTATCTTTGTAATCAACTTCAATTTCTTTTTCTGGGTGATATCCATATATTGGATCTGCAATAGTGGATGCTCTTAATGTAGAAGCTACTGGTCCATCTACATCACAAGAAATATCTGCCACAAATTTTATATTGAAATCTTTGTGTTTTGCATCTTCCCTTGTATACAGATAAGGTGCTCCATTTCCATAAAAGTGTCCTGCAATAAAAAAGTCTGTTACTTTTGCAAATCGCATAAAATCCGAATCGTAATTTTCTGGGTGATTATAAAAATCAAAAACGTCAATTACTTTTCCATCTTTACGTTTGTTATAATCTAACACATCTGCCAAACAATATACTGGTTCTTTAAAATCTTGACTTAAATATTCATCTACAGAAACTTGTTTGATGTGCATTGCATCTAACATTTCTTTGGCTCCGTAAGCAACTTTTCCATTTCCTGTTAATAGGATTTTTAAGTTTTTTAGATTGATTTTTTTTAGTTCAGCAATCAACTCTTTCTGGCTATCTAACGTTTCTGCTTTTGGTAAATTAAAGGTTTCTTTGGTTACACCAATAGCTCTAAAACCATTGTACACACCAACAATTCCTGCATATCTTCCAAAACCAATTAATCTTGCTCCATTTTCTTTAATGATGGTTTCGTGATCAAAAAGTTGAATATTTTTATCTAAAATTGCGTTTAATAATTCTCTATTATAAGGTTGTTTTTTGATAGTATGACTAAAAAAGAAATATTTTTTATTCGGAATTAAAGCATCTATTGGTACTTCTTTTACGCCAAATAACACATCACAATCTTCCATAATTTTGGTAATTTCCAAACCTTCTTTTTGATATGATTCATCAGAAAAAACACGAATATCCGAGCTTTCTACTGCTATTTTTGCAGATGGAAATTGAGTTTTAAACTCTTTTAGTTTCGTAGGTGAAAAAACAACTCTTCTATCAGGTGGGGTTTTGCGTTCTTTTATAATGCCAAATTTCATATTTCTGTATTTTGCTCGAAGATATTTTATTTTAAAGGGAATAACAAATCAAAATTAGATTTTAAAAAAACAAAATTCGTGAAATTGTGACACAGATTTGACTGATTTGCATAGATTCTAAATAATTTTATAAATATTTAAAATTTTATTTGCATCAACTATGTAGACTTTTCTTTTTTCTCTTTTCATTTCTAGCTGAACATCCCTGATTAGAATTGACCGTTTCTTGTTTCTAAAAAAAACTAATCAACTCTTTCTACTTCACTTTCTGATTTTAATACTTTATCTCCATCTTCTTGTTCAATATATAAAGCTTTGTTTCCTTCTTCGCCATTTCTGGTAATTTCGTTCCCTTTAATGGTTTTGGTAACTTTTTCTGTGTAAGTTTCTAGCACTTTACCTTCTGCTGTTCCATTTCCCCAGTTCCATTTTACTTTTGTTCCTTTTTGTATCATCTTTATATTTTTTTTGATTCTATCAAAAATAATGCATTTTTAAAATTTTCTTTTGCTCGATAAAATCTTTTTTTAAAACAAACGCATTTTAACGTTTATTTTATTGTTTAAATAAATTGTAAACTTGACTATTTTTGTATTTTTGCAAACCGCGTTAAGGATTGAAGCGATATCCTTTTTAACTTTTTCGTTAAAAAGATTTAGCGGAAAGCCTGACCAAGCTTTTTTGCTTGGGAACGCCCAAAAACATAATATTGTTTTGCTCTAAAAAAT